>JACMLD010000034.1 GCA_014379785.1 Chitinophagaceae bacterium | reverse complement strand
GTTTTGAATGAAGACATCACGGTGGCCGGTACGCTGGTTGCGGATTTGGTGACTTCCATTACCGGTACTGACGCGGATTTTGTGGTAAAGGTTATTGACGTGTTTCCCGATGACTTCAGTTATCCTGCCGGATCCACTTACCAGATGGGAGGCTACCAGATGCTGGTACGTGGTGAGGTGATGAGGGGCAGGTATCGCAGGGACTTTTCAGCACCGCAGGCATTCAAACCCAATGCCATCGAAAAGGTAAGGTTTGACTTGCCGGATATCGCCCATAAATTCCAAAAAGGTCACCGGATAATGGTCCAGATACAAAGCAGCTGGTTTCCACTCGTTGATCGCAATCCTCAAAAATTTGTGAATATCTATGAAGCAGGTGAGAACGACTTTCAGAAGGCCAATATCCGCATCTATCACGATGCCGGCAATTCATCATCCATAATCCTTCCTGTTTTAAAAAATTAGTCACCCCTGGTCTCTGCTCATTACAAAATCACGGACTCACACACTATATATAAATCAATTTATGAAACTGATTACGTCCCTGCTTCTTATTTTGCTTTCCTGTTCAGTATTTGCGCAGGAAGTCAATATCGTTCCAAAACCGTCTGAAGTAAACTTTCCACAGATTGCAGGAAGCCTTACAGTCAAACCAACAACGCCGATTGTACTTGCAGGTAGTGGACTTGAAAATGCTGCTAATTTTCTGAATGAGTATTTTCAACGGTTTTATGGCTTTAAACTGGAGGTTAAAAAAGGCGGGAGTTTCAGAGATGCCATTACGCTCAACTATGAGCGGCTCGACAATGACATCGCCGGTGCATATATTCTGAACGTGACTAAGAGCGGAATTTATATAGCGGGTGACAATCCGGAAGGCGCTTTTTATGGCGTACAATCGCTGATACAATTGTTGCCTGTCCCGGTTGCCGGTCAGGCAAAGCCGGTGCTGACCATGCCCTGGGTATCTATAACTGATAAGCCAAGGTTTGAATACCGTGGACTTCACCTCGATGTGGGAAGGCATTTTTTTCCAATTGATTTTTTAAAGAAATACATCGATTATATCGCGCTGCATAAGATGAATTATTTTCACTGGCACCTTACCGAGGACCAGGGCTGGCGCATAGAAATAAAAAAATATCCGAACCTCACAAAGGTGGGAGCCTATCGGGATGGAACACTGATTGGACGGCATCCGGGCACAGGCAACGACCACAAAAGGTATGGCGGTTTTTATACGCAGGCGCAGGTGAAGGAAATTGTGGCATACGCCGGAAAACGATTTATTACAGTCGTTCCGGAAATAGAAATGCCCGGCCACGCGGCTGCGGCACTCGCTTCATACCCTTACCTGGGATGTACCGGCGGACCTTATAAGGTTATCGAAAGCTGGGGGGTGTTTGAAGATGTGTTCTGCGCCGGCAATGACAGCGTGTATAGTTTTTTACAGAATGTGCTGTCTGAGGTAATGGAACTTTTCCCTTCGCCATACATACATATCGGTGGTGACGAGTGCCCGAAAGAAAGTTGGAAAAAATGTCCGAAATGCCAGCAGCGGATGAAAGACAATAACCTGAAGGACGAGCATGAGCTGCAAAGTTATTTTGTACAGAGAATGGAAAAATTCATCAATAGCAAAGGGCGAAAAATGATCGGCTGGGATGAGATACTCGAAGGTGGACTTGCACCAAATGCAACAGTGATGAGCTGGCGCGGTACAGAAGGCGGTATTGCGGCTGCAAAACAAAACCACGATGCAATTATGACGCCGGGCAGTCATATGTATCTGGACCATGCGCAGAAACAAAACGAAGATTCAATTACAATCGGCGGCTACCTCCCCCTCGATACCGTCTATAGCTACGAACCAGTGCCAGCGACGCTTTCAGAAGAAGAAGCAAAACATATTCTGGGTGCCCAGGGGAATGTGTGGACGGAATACATGAAGAACACGCGCAAAGTGGAATACATGGTTTTTCCGCGACTGGCAGCGCTTTCGGAAGTGTTATGGACGCAGAAAGACAAAAAAGATTTTTCAGATTTTAAGAAGAGGCTGGAGGTACAGCTGAAGAGGTATGAGCTTTGGAAAGTTAATTTTGCGCGATAGTCATTTCGACTCCCATCGCGAAGCGATGCGGGTGGAGAAATCCCCAGCTATTACTCCCGACTCCGGTCGGTCGGGGACCCCTCGGCTTCGCTCGGGGTGACGGCACAAAACTATTCCTGATTTAAAAACGGATATTTATAGTCTGTCGGAGGCACAAAAGTTTCTTTGATCGTTCTTGCACTCAACCATCTGTACAGATTAAGAATTGATCCCGCCTTGTCATTGGTGCCACTTGCTCTTGCACCGCCAAATGGCTGTTGGCCAACCACAGCGCCAGTCGGTTTGTCGTTGATATAAAAATTACCAGCCGAGTGGCGAAGCTTGTCTGTAGCGAGTTCCACTGCTTTTCTATCAGTGGCAATTATTGCTCCGGTGAGCGCGTACGGTGAGGTGCTGTCAACCAGCCCTAGCGTTTTTTCAAATTCTTCTGTCGGATAAACATACACACTCAATACCGGTCCAAAGATCTCTTCGCACATGGTCACATATCCCGGATCCTGTACTTCAATCACCGTTGGCTCTATAAAAAAGCCTTTGGTCTTGTCTGCTTTTCCGCCAACCCAAATGGATGTCTTGGAATCTGAAGACGCTTTGTCAATATATGATTTGATTTTATCGAAGCTTTTTTCATCGATCACTGCATTGATAAAGTTTCCGAAATCATCTACCGGTCCCATCTTGAAACTTTTCACACCCGCGACTACTTTTTCTTTGACGGCCGCTGCAATATTTTCAGGTATATATGCCCGTGAGGCTGCAGAACATTTCTGTCCCTGGTACTCAAAAGCGCCGCGAAGCAGCGCAGTGGCTACCACATCCGCATCTGCGCTTTTGTGTGCCACCACAAAATCTTTTCCGCCGGTTTCACCAACGATTCTTGGATAGGATCTGTACATCGACATATTCTTACCGATGGTTTCCCACATATTATTGAACACTCCTGTAGAACCCGTAAAATGCACCCCAGCAAAATCGCGGTGATTGAAACAGACTTTTCCGATCGTTGGGCCATCTACATAAATGAGGTTGATGACGCCATCCGGCAAACCTGCTTCCTTGAGAATGCGCATAAACATTTGTGCAGAATAGACCTGTGTGTTTGCTGGTTTCCAGACAACCACATTTCCGCACATGGCCGCACTCGTTGGCAAATTGCCTCCGATGGCGGTGAAGTTGAATGGAGTGATGGCCAGCACGAATCCTTCCAGTCCACGGTACTCGAGGCGGTTATGCATGCCCGGACTGCTGATGGGTTGCTGGCGGTATATCTCACTTAAAAAATGGACGTTGAATCTTAAAAAGTCGATCAGTTCGCATGCGCTGTCAATCTCTGCCTGGTATGCATTCTTACTTTGACCAAGCATTGTGGTGCCGTTCATATATGAACGATATTTTCCTGCTATGAGGTCAGCAGCTTTCAGAAAAATATTCGCACGGGTTTCCCAGTTCATCGCTGCCCAGCTTTCGCGGGCTGCAAGGGCTGTTTCGATGGCTTCCTTCACATGACTTTCGTCACCTGCATGAAAATGTCCCAGTGTATGCGCTGTTTCGTGCGGAGGATGTATGGCCGTCTTCTTTCCGGTACGTACTTCTTTTCCACCGATAAACATTGGAATGTCTGCCTGCTCAGACTTCAGCTTCGCAAGGGTTTCTTTCAATATTTTTCTTTCGGCACTGCCCGGAGCATAAGATTGTACAGGCTCATTTACAGGCATGGGATAATTGAAATATCCGAGATTCATTGTTGTGTTTTTTTGAAGGTTAAGTATTGACTTCCTTTTCCATCATCAGGTATGCTTTGATAAAGCCGTCCAGTTCGCCATCCATCACGGGTTGTATGTTGCCGACTTCAAAATCAGTGCGGTGATCCTTGATCATCTTATATGGATGAAAAACATAGCTTCTTATCTGGCTTCCCCATTCTATTTTTTTCTTGCTGGCATTTGCCGCATTTTTGATCGCTTCGCGTTTGCGCATTTCTTCTTCGTACAACCGGCTTTTCAGCATGGTCATCGCTTTCTCCCTGTTCTCTCCCTGAGTTCTGGCCTGCTGACATTCCACGATGATACCGCTCGGCTTGTGCGTCAGACGTACAGCGGTTTCCACTTTGTTTACGTTTTGCCCGCCTGCACCACCGCTTCGGAAAAACGCCCATTCAATGTCGGCCGGGTTGACTGCAATCTCGATCGTATCATCGATCAATGGATAAATGTAGACGCTGGCGAAGGAGGTATGTCTTCTTGCGTTGCTGTCAAAAGGTGAAATTCTTACAAGTCGGTGAACGCCACTTTCGGCTTTTAGGAAGCCGTAAGCAAACGGTCCGTCAAATTGCAGAGTACAGGTTTTAATACCTGCGCCATCACCATCCTGCCAGTCGAGCTCAGACACGCTCCAGCCCTGCTTCTGGCCATACATGCGATACATTCTTGCAAGCATTTCTGCCCAGTCCTGGCTTTCTGTTCCACCAGCGCCGCTGTTGATTTGCAGGATGCCCGGCAGTTCATCTTCGGGCTGATTGAGTGTACTCTTAAATTCTGCTTCTTCGATTTTCTGAAGAGCGATTTTATGAGCTTCTTTGGTTTCTTCTTCGGTAGCGTCACCGCTTTTCCAGAAATCAAAAAGCACCGCAAAGTCTTCTACAGACGATGAAGTATCATCATAGAGCTTCACCCAATACTCGTTGAGCTTGATGTTTTTTAGAATTTCTGTGGCGCGTTTGTTGTCGTTCCAGAATCCCGGCGATAAGGAAAGTTGCTTATCCTCGTTTATTTTATATTGGCGGTTCCCGACGTCAAAGAAACCTCCTCAAGACCACCACACGGTCTCTCATATCCTTAATTTGTTCCTGTGTCATAGAGTGCAAGATAATTCAATTTGATGATTCATTAATTTCGTGGTCAAATCAATGTATGGTTGACACAGTAATATTTGACATGGATGGCCTTTTGATAGATTCGGAGCCTTTGTGGGAGGAGGCCGGCAAGGAGACGCTGAAAGAGTTCAGGATAAATCTCACCGCCGATCAGTATCATGAAAGTACGGGTCTGCGTTCCCGTGAGTGGATTTTGCACTGGTTCGGGTATTTTGGGATCGACCTTGCCCATGCAGAAGCTGCGGAGAATGCCATTTTGAAAAAAGCCATTGAAAAAATAGGTAACAACGCCAGACCCATGCCTGGCGCGGAACATGTAGTGAATCTTTTCATTGAAAAAGAGTTCAGAATCGGCATCGCTTCTTCATCGCCTCTCGAATTGATTGAGATGGTCGTTCAGAAACTGGGGATTGGTGCCTATATCACGGCAAAGGCCTCTGCCGAGCACCTGGCATATGGCAAACCACATCCGGAGGTATACCTCAATTGTGCCGCTGCACTGGGCGCAGCACCTTCATCGTGCATCTGTTTTGAAGATTCCTTCAATGGCATGATTGCTGCCAAAGCAGCGAGGATGAAATGTGTGGTGGTGCCACAGGTGCAGAAGCAGCATGTAAAGTGGGGCGCTGCCGATCTGAAGATTTCTTCGCTGTTGAATTTTAATGAATTGCTTTTGGGGACACTGAGATAGAGTCATTCCGACTCCGGCCGAAGGCCAGGGTGGAGGAATCCGCAACTATTCATTCAGGTGCCCCAACTCCGGCCGGCCGGGGATTTCTCCGCTCGCTGCGCTCGGTCGAAATGACAAAAAAAATCCCGATCAATTTTGATCGGGATTGAATATCAATACAAGTCGTACTTATTGCTGTTCTTCTGAAGGAGTTGTACCAGCAGCATCTTCGCCACCTTCCAGCTTCTTCTTCAGTTCTGCGAGAACGCCAAGATCACCAAGGGTAGCTTTTTCAACCTTACCCTGAATGCTCTTCACTGCTTTCTTGGTTTTATCAGCTTCAACACGCTGCTCTTTCTTCACCGCTTCTTTTTCGTCAGCTTTCACCTGTTCCCAGATGCGCGTATGAGAAAGTACGATGCGTTTTTCGTTGCGGTCGAATTCGATAACAACAAACTGTGCAGCTTCATCAGCCATCACCTGCTTGCCGTCTTCTTTACCAAGGTGGCGGTTAGGTGTGAAACCTTCCAGGCCGTATGGCAGTTGAACGATAGCGCCTTTGTCATCCTTGCGGGTAACAGTGCCTTCGTGAACGGTTCCCACTGCAAAAGTATCCTGAAGTGCGTTCCATGGATCTTCTTCCAGTTGTTTATGTCCGAGTTGCAGCTTGCGGTTGTCTTTGTCGATGCCAAGGATGATGATATCGATCTTCTCACCCACCTTTGTGTATTCACTTGGGTGATTGAAACGCTTCAACCAGCTCAAATCGCTGATATGAATCATGCCACCAATGCCGGTTGACAATTCAACAAATACACCATAAGGAGTGATGTTCTTAACAAGTCCGTTGTGGCGGCTGCCTTCAGGGAATTTGTTTTCGATTGTGCTCCATGGATCTTCGCTGAGCTGTTTGATGGAAAGGCTCATCTTGCGTGCACCTTTATCAAGTGTTACAATCTTTGCTTTGTGAAGATCTCCCAGTTTGAAGAATTCTTTCGCATTGATTGGAGTATTTGCCCACGTGATTTCGCTCACGTGTACAAGACCTTCAACACCTGGTTGAATTTCGAGGAACGCGCCGTAATCTTCAATGTTCACTACTTTACCTTCTACTACTTCACCTTCTTTTACATTCTCAGGAAGGATATCCCAAGGATGCGGAGTCAGTTGTTTCAGACCGAGGCTGATACGTTTTTTCTCATCATCGAAATCGAGTACAACCACTTTCAGTTTCTGATCAAGTTTAAGTACTTCGCTCGGATGAGAGATACGACCCCATGAAATATCGGTGATATACAAAAGACCGTCAAGACCTCCGAGATCCATAAAGGCACCGAAGTCTGTGATGTTCTTGATAGTACCTTCCAATACCTGGCCTTTCTCGAGTTTGCTCATGATCTCTGCACGCTGTGCTTCGATGTCGCTTTCGATAAGTGCCTTGTGAGAAACAACCGCATTCTTGATTGCTTCGTTCACTTTTACAACCTTGAACTCCATGGTCTTACCTACAAACTGATCGTAATCAGTTACAGGCTTCACATCGATCTGTGAACCCGGAAGGAAGGTTTCCATTCCAAATACATCTACGATCAAGCCACCTTTGGTTTTTGATGTAACTGTACCTGTGATAACTTCACCAGTTTTGTGAACTTCAACGATGCGCTCCCATGCACGTGTGATACGCGCCTGTTTGCGGCTGAGGTTCAGGTTGCCGGCCCTGTCTTCTTTTTCAATGATCATAACTTCCACTTCATCACCAATTTTCAGGTTCTGAAGATCGCGGAATTCATTCAGAGAAATAAGTCCGTCGCTTTTGAAACCGATGTTAAGAACAACATCTGTTTTTGTAAGTCCAACCACAGAACCGCTGATGAGTTCACCATCGTTCAAAGTGATAAAGGTGCTTTCATAAACCTTGTCGTACTTCAGCTTCTCTTCCTGATTGTAAGCGGAGACATTGCGCTTGTCAATTGTCCAGTCGAAATCATCGTGCGCAGTCTGGATGACCGGCTCGGCCGCAGGTGCCTTT
>JACMLD010000304.1 GCA_014379785.1 Chitinophagaceae bacterium | reverse complement strand
CGCATCGGAATTTCGTATGGGTTTTCGCCGGTGATCTTCTCGTACATGTCAAACAGGTTGCCGTACTTTTCTTTCACCACTTCTTTGCCCATCGATATTATTTCGGCTTCGCCGGCCTCTATCCCTTTTTTTCCTGCTTCAATTTTACCGTAGCGCTTGATGGCCACAGAATAATCGAGGTAAACCGCCTGTTTGGAGGAACCTACTCCATATCCTGCATCACAGCGTTCTTTGGCCGCACGGCTCGCCACGTCTCTTGGTACGAGGTTGCCAAAGGCGGGATATCTTCTTTCGAGGAAATAATCTCTTTCTTCTTCCGGAATTTCATCTGCCCGGCGGGTGTCGCCTAGTTTTTTTGGTACCCATATCCGACCATCGTTGCGGAGACTTTCGCTCATCAGCGTCAGCTTGCTCTGGTGGTCGCCGCTGACCGGAATGCAGGTAGGATGTATTTGCGTAAAGCAGGGGTTGCCAAACATGGCACCTTTCTTATGGGCTTTCCATGCAGCCGTTACGTTGCAGCCCATGGCGTTTGTGCTGAGATAATAAACGTTTCCATACCCACCGCTCGCCAGGAGTACCGCATGACCGGCATGCTTTTCAAGTTTGCCTGTAACTAAGTTGCGGCAAATAATGCCACGGGTCTTATTATCAATGGTTACAATGTCGAGCATTTCATGGCGGGTATACATTTTTACGTTGCCAAGAGCTATCTGTCTTTCGAGTGCCTGGTAGGCACCGATGAGCAGCTGCTGTCCGGTTTGTCCGGCTGCGTAAAAAGTCCTCTGCACCTGCGTGCCACCAAATGAACGGTTGCTGAGCAAACCGCCATATTCCCTGGCAAAAGGCACACCCTGCGCCACACACTGGTCAATGATATTGGCGCTGACTTCTGCAAGACGATGCACATTGGCTTCGCGGGCGCGGTAATCGCCACCCTTTACTGTATCATAAAACAAACGGAAAACAGAGTCTCCGTCATTCTGGTAATTCTTTGCGGCGTTGATGCCTCCCTGTGCTGCAATGGAATGCGCACGTCTGGGGCTGTCCTGAAAACAAAAAGCTTTTACCTGGTAACCAAGTTCACCCAAAGCAGCGGCGGCGGAAGCCCCGGCCAGACCAGTGCCAACGATGATAACTTCCAGCTTGCGTTTGTTGGCCGGATTTACAAGTTTCACATGACCCTTGTAATCTGTCCATTTAGCATCCATCTGTCCGGAAGGAATCTTTGAATTAAGCATATTTTCCTTTTAATTGCCTTGATAAATTTCTTGATTTTACTGTACCCAGTGAAAGTACATGCCGATGGGCATCAGCGCAAACAGGACCGGAACCAGGATGGAAAATCCAACACCGGTAGCCTGGATAAGCGTGATGTATTTTTTGTTGTGTACACCAAGCGTGCGAAATGCAGATTGAAATCCGTGCAGAAGATGCCATGCAAGTGAAAAACAACCAAGCACATATAATATTACCACCCAGCCGTTTTGAAAAACTTCATACATTTTTGCGAAGAGGTTATGGGCTTCCATGTCTCCGTATTGAACAGGCGCAAGGTCATGCGTTACGCGCGAAGGCACCCAGAAGTGACTGACATGCATTATCAGAAACAACAAAAGCAATGTGCCGAGCAGACCCATTGATTTACTGTACCATGTACTGCCCTTTGTGCCCATCGCAACCTTGTAACCGACTTTTCTTCTGCTGCGATTTTTGAATTCAAGGACGTATCCCTGAACGACGTGTAGAATGATGCCTGCGAAAAGACCGATTTCCATGATTCTGATCACAACGGTAGAACCCATGAAATGCGCAGCCTTGTTAAACATGCGGCCATTGTCATTTTCTTCAAAATAAGGAAGGTCATTAAAGATGGTGGCATTGAGACCAACGTGAACCACAAGGAAGGAAATAAGAAACAACCCCGTCAAACCCATTACCAATTTTTTCCCAACAGATGAAGTAAAAAATTCAGACCATTTCATTTGTGCAGTATTAATTAAGGATCCGTAAAGGCTGCTGGTTTATTTAACAAAAGTTTGCCGGCCTCAACTTTGCAAAAATAACACAGGAAGCATTAGTATGATGGAAATGATTGGTTTTTTTATCATTATGCGGCTCATAATCATAAACAGAGCGGTGAATGGGAGTTGTTTCTTATCTTAGTCGCCCTAAAGAACATTGCATGGCAAAAAATGTTGAGGACTTTGATGCAAACCTGGCAGGTGAAGAAGGACAGAGTGAAGAGGCAAAATCCAGTTGGTTTAAGCGCATCAAGAAAGGTATCTTGACCAGCACCGCGGAGAAAAAGGAAACACCGGAAGGATTATGGGTGAAATGCCCGGAATGTAATTTCATATGCACGGTAAACGACCTGCGTGAACACCTTTTTACATGTCCGAAATGTAATCATCACCACCGTATCGGCAGCTCTGAATATTTCGAAATTCTTTTCGACAATCCAAATTTTGAGGTAATGTTTGAAAACATTCTCTCAAAGGATTTTCTGCAGTTTACCGATCTCAAATCATACCAGAAGCGTTTGGAAGAAACCTGGAAGAAAACAGATCTTACCGATTCTATCCGCGTGGCAGCCGGCAAAGTGAATGACGAGCCGCTAGTGATAGGATGCATGGATTTTGAGTTCATCGGAGGTTCTCTCGGCAGCGTAATGGGTGAGCGTATTTCAAGAGCGATAGATTACTGCCTCCGGCACAGGACCCCACTGCTCATTATCTGTAAGAGCGGCGGTGCCCGGATGATGGAAAGTGCCTTTTCGCTTATGCAACTCGCAAAAGTGTCCGGTAAGCTGTCACAGCTTACTGACGCGAAGATTCCTTATATATCTCTGCTCACCGATCCTTCCTTTGGTGGTATTTCCGCCAGCTTTGGAATGCTCGGGGACCTGAATATCGCTGAACCCGGTGCGCTCATCGGCTTTGCCGGACCAAGAGTAATCAAGGAAACCATTAAAAAGGATCTTCCGGAAGGATTTCAGCGCAGCGAATTTCTCCTCGACCATGGCTTCCTCGACTTCATCGTGGATCGTAAAAATCTGAAAAGTAAAATCAGCACATTGCTGGGCTTGTTCAGGAATTAACGGAACTTGCCTGCATCAAAAGCCCGTATGACAGAACTGAAGAACAGGTCGGCATTTCATGAATTTGCAATTGAAGACACTTATGTGGCCGGACTCGTGCTGGTAGGCACAGAAGTCAAGGCTTTGCGCGCCGGTAAGGCAAGCTTCAACGACAGCTATTGTTACTTTAACGACAGTGAACTATTCATACGCAGTCTCCATATTTCAGAATACTCATTTGGCACCACACAGCGGCACGAGCCGCTGCAGGAAAGAAAACTGTTGCTTACAAAACGGGAACTGAAAAAGCTGGAATCAAAATCGACCGAAAAAGGATACACCATCGTACCGCTGCGGATTTTTTTCAATGAAAAGCACATCGCCAAAATTGAAATAGGACTGGGTAAGGGGAAAAAATTGCATGATAAACGAGAGACGATCAAACAACGTGATTCCGACAGGGAAATGAAGCGTTATCTCAAGTAAATGAAAACTATGCGTAATCTTTTTATACTGTTGCTATTCAGTTTTTCCGTTGCCGAAGCGCAGACTGTTACCGGCAGCTGGTACGGCATTGCCGATGCTACCAAAGGCGGACGGAACAGCAACAATTATCTTACCGAACTGATCATAAAACAAAAAGGAAATGAGATCGAAGGCGTCTTCGGCTACTATTTCCGAAACGGTTACCAGAGTTATTTTATCCGTGGCAATTACAATCCCAGGACACGTGTGGTGACTATAAAAAACATTCCTGTTACCTATTTCAAAAGTCTTGACATAGACGGCATCGATTGTCCGATGGATTTCTCAGCGGTATTCCTGGCATCACAGGTGCAAAGCACGCTGAAAGGCAGTTTTATCAGTCACGAAAAATATAAATACACCTGTCCCGAACTGCGTGTAAGCTACTCCCTGGATGTAAACGAAAAAAACCAGGATAGTCTCATACGAAACAGCAGCGCCGGTATAAAAAAATACTGGAAGCCGCGCAACGAAGAACTGGTGGTAACTCCCACCGGCGATATCATCACCACTCGTCCACCCGCAGGATACCCGGTCGATGCCCCCGATACAACCGGCGTGGCTCTGGAAAAGAAAAAGGCCGAAACGGCTGCACTTGTAAAATCATTCGAAGAAAGGAAAACCATATACAGTTCAGATGTACTGGTTGAAAGCGATTCGATACGGATATCGTTTTACGACAATGGCGATATAGACGGCGACAGTATCAGCGTTTTCATCAATAAAATACCGGTTCTTACGCGTCAGCCACTGACCGCGCAGTCTCTGAATATCTATATGGCTTTCGACAAGGACAAGCCCGAAACGCAGATCAGCATGTATGCCGACAACCTCGGAAAATTTCCCCCAAACACAGCTTTGATGGTGGTCACCGACGGCGATAAAAGATACGAAGTGTATATGTCGAGCACCCTGACCCAAAACGCCACTGTAAGACTTCGGAAAAAGCCCGCTCCGGCCAAATAGGGCTTTCAGAAAACAAATTATGGATTATATTAGCGTTCGGCAAATTCCCTAAATCTCAACCAAGCTAATATGGTCCAGTGCGGTCTCAAGTGTCTTTGGGTTCTTCTCCTTTTTGCATCCTCCAATCTCTTTTCGCAGGACAAAATCTATCTGAATGCCAGCGCAAGACAAGGTAATATCACTGATATCACACAGACTTCCGTCAGCTACCAGTCATCGGGGGCTAAAAAAGAGAAAATCGAGATTCCCCTCAATACAATCGTACTTTTGTTTAATGATCACGGAAACTGGCTGATACCTTCTGAACTGAATTTCACTACCGATAAGACAAAGGAGCAGGTGAAAACCTTCCTCTCGGACAATCAGCCGGCGCCTTCGGCCGACCGGATTTTTCTGGTAGACGGCACGGTGGTGGAAGGTAAAATTGTATCGGAAGACAGCAAAGTCTGCCGCATTTCTGTGAGAGATGAAACAAAAAATCTGTCAAAAGGAACGATAGCACTCAT
>JACMLD010000303.1 GCA_014379785.1 Chitinophagaceae bacterium | reverse complement strand
CCAGATTATCCAGCCATTGCCATCATCACGCTGCTCCTGTTTGGCAGTATTTATCATCTGGCTGATGATGAGGAGACTTTCTTGCTCCGTGAGTTTTTTTTCTTCCATGATCAGGCGTTTTGTTTTTTATATCGTGCGCGAAGCATGTATCCCGGTATTATCCAGGCTATGATCACCGCCACACCAAGAATGAGAATCCGGTATTCGTATACCACAAAACTGGCTGCCACAGCCAGTATCCAGCAGCCGATGCCGCCAATGACAAGAGGTCTGAAACGGAGGATGATTCCAGACAGAAAAGTAGGCATGCCATACAGCGCCAGAAAGATGACGTTGATGAGTCCAAAATTCGCGTTGTTGTTTGTACGTCCGGTCAGTACACCGATGAGAAACATCAGAATCACAAAAGTCATCCACACATAGCCGATGATGTCTTCGGTGTAGGTTCTTACCTGCCGCACTCTCCTGGTTTTATACAGGTAGATCATCTGTACTACGACGGTGGGCCAGGTAAGCATCCAAACCAGGTAGTGTCTTTCGGCATGTACGAAATGCAAAAGGATAAACTGTCCCAGGCTGCAGATAAGAATGACCCAACCCCATAATAAATAGATAAACCCGTTCTCGCTGAACTGGTTTTTGGCTTTGCTTATCATCGATTCAATGATGGCAATACTTTGCTGCTGGCTGAGTTCTTCATTCTGCATAACAAGAATGTTTAGACTTCAAATATAGATTTGTGTTCCCGCAAGCTGCGGGAACACAATACACATTTTAGTTACATAGACCGATAAAGTACTGGGTTGCATTCTTTCCCCATGATGGGTGCAACTCAGAGGCCGGCTTGAATGTGGTGAACATGGAATATGCTTTCTCCAGGATGGGCTTTGCTACTGTTTTACCGCCGCCGAATGCTTCGGGCGTATAAAATTTGCTCTGCCCGTCGAGGTAAAAAGGTCTTGGGTTGGTTGGATCCAATTTTTTCGCTTTTTCGATATTAGCGCCTGAAACCTGGCCATATTCCATCCAGCGATTTTGTGGATCTACCATGAGGTGACCGGAAGCGATCATGCTTTTCACCACACATATTTCAGAGTTTTCTCCACCTGCCAGCTCTTCTGCTTTTTTCAGAAATGACTCTGCCTTGTCGGCGATGGCATCCACCTTAGATTTATCGGTCATGTTGTAAGTAGATGAGACGGTTGCGTAGGCCGCGTAGTAAAAAGGAAGCCACTGATTTTTTTCTGCGAGTGCTATGCGTTCAAAATTGTTCGCAAGGTCGGCCATATTGTTTTTTATCATGGCAGAATCCAGTGCGGCGATATTTGTTTTCATGGCCGCAGTATATTTTTCGCTTTGCGAAAAAGAAGACGCTGTGGCGGTGGCGATGATGGCAATTGTAAAAAGTATCTTTTTCATTTTGTTTTTTTTTTATTGGAGTTGATTTATTTATTTCTGTTGATCATTTTTTCATATTCTCTCTGGGTACTGTTGCTTTTTGGATAGATATAAGCACCAAAGAAATGGAAGGCGAGTCCTATCCCCCATCCCAGCATCGGGAACATGGGCCAGGGAATACCGTGTCCGCCGTAAGTTTTTCCGCCGGTGAAAAACCAGATGCCCCAAAGAAAGCCGATAACGACAATATAAGTACCGATATGACTTTTGAATGAAGCTCTTTTTTCTGCGATCTCCCAAAGGACCGGGTCACGCTGGGGGTTGTTTTCTGACTGTTGCATGATTTATTTTTTAAGGTTTATTTATTTAAAGATTACTGTTTATTACATCATCGCTTCTGTCTACGCCAAAGCTGAGAAAACATCCCAGAAATATGAAGCGTTTGGCCGTGGGCACTACTGCTTCTTTTCTGAGCCCGTTGGCGGAGTAGTTGTAGTTGAAAACCTGGTTGCTGCCAAGCACGTTGTTTATGGAGAATACCCAGACAACAAAGTTTTTGGTGGTCTTGCCAATCGTGGGCAGGTAGTTGATGCTAATGCTCAGACTGTTGTACGCAATGGTCTTACCCTGGTCGGCGATATAGTATTTTGATGCGCCGTTGTCGTACCGGATGTTATAATATGGTCTTCCCGTGGCAAAAGTATAGGAGGCATTGAACTGCGTTTTCCAGTTGGTTACAAATTTTTTCACAACGAGGTTGGCGGTATGGTTGGCGGCGAAATTCGGCTGGATGCTCATCGGATAGTTGAGATAATCTCTTTTTGTATCCAGGTATGAATAGGAAATCCAGTAGTCGACATTTTTGAAAGTCTTTCTATCGCGCCAGAACAGTTCAAATCCCTTGGCATTTCCATATCCATTGTTGTTGGTATCAGGAAAAATCTTGATCAGGTCTTCGTATTTTTTGTAAAACACTTCCGCGCGGATTGTATAGTCTTTGCTTACGCGCTGATAGTTGAGGATATAGTGAGTGGCTTTCTGATACTGCAGATCTGTATTACCGAACAGCATATACGTGCGCTCAGGTTTCTGATAAAATATGCCATAGGCCATTGAAAATTGCCCCTCTCCCATCTTATATGCCAGGGAGGCACGCGGAGCGAAATTTGATTTTTGCAGTATGGAAGAATTTTCAAATCGTCCGCCGATTTTGGCTGCTATATCATAGGTAACATAGATATCTGCTTCTGCAAACGCTGCTCCGAGTTTATCGACCTGGGTGGTGATGGCATTGTTTACATACAGGTTCGAAAAATCGGTGCGGTCTTTAAAGTAAAGGTACTCTCCTCCAAAACGCAGGGCACTCAAGCCTTTCAGCCTTCTCTCGAAAACGGTTTTGACTGTTGCCAATTGGGAGCCAGATTTTAATCTGAATGATTTTGAAACGTAAGGGTTGGTGTATATCTGCTGTTTTACATTCTGTTGATTCTGCAATTCGTTTCCGATCTTATCCGTGTTGTCGCTGAATGATGCGCCTACATTGAGCTTCCATTTCTTCCCGAGTTTTTCTTTCCAGGAAAGGTTCGTGTAGATATTGAGGTTTTTGAGATCAAAAGCATTTTTGAGAGAGGTGGAATCAATATCGGGACGGCGAATACCAAGGTCGGTGGTATTGAAGTAGCCGTAGAATTTTACAATGCCGGTTTTGGAGGTTTTTATCCGGAAGTTCGCCTCTCCGTTGTGAAGAACCGGCGTTCTGAAATTATCCGGACCTTGTTTTATGATCTTAAAATATGGGTAGAGGTTGGTGTAGCTGTAACCAACGCCCCAGCTGCTTTTCTTATTTTTTGCAAGCTGTTGAAATCCGCCGTTGACACCGACCGTTGACAGGCCGATGCTTGCTGAACTTTGTTCGGGCAGGTCGATGGTTTCGAGGATCAATGCACCGGAAAGTGCCTGGCCATAGAGTGCCGAGTATCCACCTGAACTGAAAACGGTGCCTTTGAAAAGGAATGGCGAAAACCTGCCTCTCTGTGCGATGTCGGGCACTGAGCTGAAGAAAAAGTTGTTGACAAGTGTTCCGTCGATGAATACCCTGGCTTCTTCTCCGCTGCCGCCTCTTACAAAAAGTCCTTCTTTTTCACCTACCTGCTGTGTGCCTGGCAGGGTTCTGATGGCTGCGGTTACATCGGCGTTGGCGCTGGCTGTCGTTACGATGTCTATGGGATTGAGAACGGTGGTTCTTTTTGAGTCGCTTGCTTCGAATGTGCCGGCGGTAACAACCACTGCTTTGAGTTCGTTTGGTTCCTCTTTGAGAATGAAATCCATGTTGATGGCCGCGTCTCCGAGAGTAAGCGGCTGCTCAAGGATTTTGTAACCTATGGAGGTAATAAGGAGAATACGGGGACCTTTTTCGGTGGTGGCAAAACTGAAAAGGCCGGTAGAATCAGAGGTGGCTCCGTCGTAGGTGTCTTTGACGGCCACGCTGGCGCCTGGTACCGGGCGGCCTTTGGCGTCTTTGACCTTGCCGGATATCCGGGTCTGGGCATGTGAAAAAAGGAAGATAAGGTTTAATGCGATAATGGT
>JACMLD010000302.1 GCA_014379785.1 Chitinophagaceae bacterium | reverse complement strand
GGAAAATTTGTGGCAGACAACAGGGACCTGCTGAAATGCGATGTGATACTGATCAGCGATACCGCTATGATAAGTTTAGAAAATCCCTCAATAGACATAGGTGTACGCGGACTGGCTTATATACAGGTGGAGGTGACCGGACCAAACCGTGATTTGCACAGCGGCGTGTACGGTGGCGCAGTGGCGAATCCGGTGACGGCACTCGCAAAAATGATTGCGTCCTCTCATGATGAAAACAACCGAATCACCATTCCCGGATTTTACGATGACGTGGTGGAAGCATCAGCAGAAGAAAGAAAGATGATGGCTGCAGCTCCTTACGATGAGAAAGGATACAGCACCGATCTTGGAGTATCCGAACTCTGGGGCGAGAAAGGTTTCACTACCAATGAAAGAACCGGCATCAGACCAACGCTGGAGTTAAATGGCATCTGGGGCGGCTATACCGGCGAAGGGGCAAAAACAGTTCTGCCGTCGAAAGCTTTTGCAAAAGTCTCGGCCCGCCTGGTGCCGAACCAGTCTTCGGAGAAGATAACCGCAAAACTGCTTGACTACTTCAAAAAGATTGCACCGCCTTCTGTAACTGTCAACGCATTCGAATTACACGGGGGAGAACCGTATATGACACCGATTGATTCAGCCGCATACAAAGCTGCTTCGAAAGCCATTGAAACCACCTTTGGCAAAAAGCCGATTCCGGTCCGGGGCGGTGGAAGCATACCGATCTGCACCATTCTTGAAAGAGAGCTTGGTGTAAAAATAGTATTCATGGGTTTTGGACTGGACAGCGACAATCTGCACAGCCCGAATGAAAAATTTGACATTGCTAACTATTTCAAAGGAATAGAGACCATCCCCTATTTTCATAAATTTTTTGCAGAGACATCAGATGGCAGCAAATGAGGTAAAAGAGAAGGAAAAACTGCGGCTGGACAAATATCTATGGGCGATCCGGCTGTTCAAGACCCGAAGTCTTGCAGCTGAAGCCTGCGACAAGGGAAGAGTAAAATTTAACGAAGACAGCGCCAAACCTTCCCGACAGGTTCATATTGGCGACGAATATGAGGTAAAGACCGAAGCAAAACGATGGCGAATCAGGGTATTGGGCTTAATTTACAACCGGGTACAGTTTTCAGAGGCAAAAAATCACTATCTTGACATAACTCCAGCAGAAGAGATAGAGAGACTCCAATTTCAGGCGGCCAGCTTTCACACCGGAAAGCGTCAGAGCAAAGTGGGTCGTCCCACAAAGCGACAGAGACGAGATCTGGACGATTTTATGGATTAAGATTTTGTGTAAAAATCTCCGCAATTTCCTTCTTTAATTAGCCTGTAATACGCTAACAATCATTAGTCCACACGCGGCACGGATATTTCATTTATATCAGTGTTTCCGCGATACCCGTTTATTATCAGAACCTGCCGGCTCCAGAATAAATATTTTTATTTTTTAATAAGCAATAATTGAAACATGATCAATATTGACATAGTATGCTTTTCTCACCTCCGCTGGAACTTTGTATACCAGCGACCTCAGCATCTGCTGAGCCGTTTCGCAAAAAATGCAAGGGTGTTTTTTGTAGAGGAGCCGATGTTCGGAGGCGATGAGATTACCTATACTACAGAGGATGCGGATGATGAAAACGTAACGGTGATTGTACCCAGGCTTCCTCATGGTCTTTCTGCAGCCGACGGACTCGATGGATTGAAGACAATCGTAAGAGATGTGATGAACGAAATGCAGGTAACGAATTTTATTTCCTGGTACTATTCACCCATGGCGCTGGCGTGGACAGAACAACTGAACCCTGCATTGACAGTGTATGATTGTATGGATGAGCTGAGTGCTTTCAAGTTTGCTCCACCTGAGCTCAAGGAGACAGAAGCTAAGCTGATGGCAAAGGCAGATCTGATCTTCACCGGTGGTTACAATCTTTACGAATCGAAGAGAAAGCTTCACAACAACGTATATCCTTTTCCAAGCAGCATAGACAAAGAACATTTCATGAAGGCGAGGGCTCCGCAGGCTGACCCACCGGATCAGGAAAAGATTCCTTATCCGAGACTGGGATACTATGGAGTGATTGATGAAAGAATTGATCTTGAACTTATCTCCGAGATTGCAAGGCAGCAACCTTCGTGGCATTTCATATTCATAGGACCCGTTGTAAAAATTGATCCGAATACACTGCCGCGCAATCAGAACATCCACTATCTCGGGTCAAAAGATTATAAAGATCTTCCGAAATATCTTTCCGGCTGGAATATAACCCTGATGCCGTTTGCGCTCAATGAGTCTACGGAATTCATCAGTCCGACCAAAACACCGGAGTATCTCGCCGGCGGGAAACCGGTTATTTCAACCGCGATCAAAGATGTGGTGAATACATATGGCAAACAACAACTCGTACATATAATCGGAAACGCGGAAGAAGCACTCGCAGCAGCACAGAAAGAACTTCACAACAAGCAACGTGAAATATGGCTTGGTAAGGTCGATGCTTTCCTTGCCGGCATGTCCTGGGAGAAGACTTTTAATGCGATGGATGAATTGATGGTTTTATCCCTAAGCAGTAAACAACAATCGTTAACGAATCAAAAAGCAGAAGCCTATGTTTGATTATCTCATTGTAGGAGCTGGATTTGCAGGGGCTGTTCTGGCCGAACGTCTTGCATCCAAAGGAGGAAAGAAAGTCCTCATTATAGACAAGCGCAATCATATCGGGGGAAATACTTTCGATTATTACAATCCGGATGGTATCCTCATTCACAAGTATGGTCCGCATATATTTCATACAAATTCACAGGATGTATTCGACTACCTTGGACAGTTCACAACCTGGCGGCCGTACGAGCACCGTGTGCTCGCGAGTGTTGACGGTATGATGGTACCCATTCCCATCAATCTAAACACCATAAATAAATTATACGGACTTAATCTCAGTTCTGATGAGGTAGATTCTTTTCTTAAATCAAGAGCCGAAGTCAAAAGCAGGATCGTCACATCAGAAGATGTAGTGGTGAGCAAGGTTGGCCGCGATTTGTATGAGAAATTTTTCAAGGGTTATACAAAAAAACAGTGGGACATGGATGCTTCGGAGCTGGATGCTTCAGTAGCTGCGCGTATACCTACCCGTAATAACCGTGACGACAGATATTTTACAGATACCTATCAGGCGATGCCTTTGCACGGATATACAAAGATGTTTGAGAACATGCTCGGCCATCCCAATATAAAGGTGATGACCAATGTGGATTATAAGGAAATAGAGGATGAAATTCCTTTCAAGAAAATGATTTACACAGGTCCGGTTGATTATTATTTTGACTACTGTTACGGAAAGCTTCCATACCGTTCTATCGAATTTAAATTTGAGACGTATGAAACCGAAACTTTCCAGCCAACTGGTACAGTCAACTATCCGAATGAACATCCATTCACAAGGATAACTGAGTTCAAATATCTCACAGGGCAAAAAAATGCCAAGACTTCGGTTGTGTACGAGTATCCGAAAGCCGAAGGAGATCCATACTATCCTGTTCCAAGACCAGAAAACGCAGAACTGTATAAAAAATACCAGGCACTCGCAAACGAAACCCGGAACGTGTATTTTACCGGACGCCTGGCGACTTACAAATATTACAACATGGATCAGGTAGTTGCTCAGTCTCTGACTCTATTCAAAAAAATATTGTCTCAACAAAATGATCACTATGTTAACGGACAAAAATCACAACTCATTCAGGCCGGAATTGTGGGGAGGGATTGAGTGTACGGTCAACAGAGTGGGCAATGAATACCGTGATCAGTTTGAACTTTGCGGACATTATAACAGAACCGGGGATTTGGAGAAAGTTGCGGCACTCGGCATTAAAACATTAAGATATCCGATACTCTGGGAAGTGTATCAGCCCGACCCTATTTCTGAGATAGACTGGGGATGGGCGGATGAAAATCTTCTCAGATTACAAAATCTCGGCATTCAGCCTATAGCCGGATTGCTGCATCATGGCAGCGGTCCGGCATATACTTCTTTAGCGGACAATAGTTTCCCGCAACGCTTTGCAGCATATGCGGCGAAGGTTGCTACAAGATTTCCGTGGATTGAATATTATACCCCCATAAACGAGCCGCTGACAACGGCCAGATTCAGCGGGCTTTACGGCCTGTGGTTTCCTCACGCCCAATCGGATGCTGCTTTTGCCAGCATGTTTCTGAATCAGATGGAAGCAACGGTATTTGCCATGCAGGCAATCAGGAAGGTCAACCCACAGGCAAAGCTGGTACAAACGGAGGACCTCGGAAAGACCTATAGCACTCCTCTGCTTTCATACCAGGCTGAATTTGAAAATGAAAGGCGATGGCTTACGTTTGATCTTCTTTGTGGTAAGGTCAACCCGGCACACCGCATGTGGAGGTATTTTATCAAAGCGGGCATCTCTCCCGAGCGGCTGGAATTCTTTCTGCAAAATACCTGTCCACCCGATATCATTGGCACCAACTACTATATCACTTCGGAACGATATCTCGACGAAAACCTGGAAGCTTACCCGCTACATACTCACGGCAATAACCGCAAACATCGGTATGCTGATATCGAAGCAGTAAGATTGCATCCATGTCAGTGGTCGGGCCTTAAAGTGCTGCTGCGCGAAACCTGGGAGCGGTTCTCCATTCCCATTGCCGTCACAGAAGTACATCTCAATTGTACCCGCGAAGAGCAAATGAGATGGTTTGCCGAATCATGGGAAGCCGCAATGAATCTTCGAAAGGAAGACATCCCCATATTGGCCGTAACCGCCTGGTCGCTTTTTGGAGCTTATGACTGGAATTCTTTGCTCACAAACCGAAACAACGACTATGAATCGGGCGTATTCGATATTGTCGATGATATACCAAGACCTACTGCGCTTGCACCGATGCTGATGAGTCTTGCCAAAACCGGAGAATATCATCATCCGCTGCTGAATGAGAAAGGTTGGTGGAGACAGGATAACCGGTATCTAAACCGCAGTCCTGGTGCGAAGAAGGCCGATTTCACCTATGAAGAAGGCATCATCCCCGTGCTCATCACTGGTAAAAAAGGTACCCTGTCCAGAAATTTTGAGAGAATCTGTCAGCAAAGATTTATTGCATGTACTACCGTGTTGAGCAATACAAAAGAACAATATGGACTCGACGCTGTCGACGAAGCTATTCAACTATACAAACCCTGGGCGATTATCAGAATATCGGAACAGGAATTTGAAGGTCTTACAAAACTTACCCTAGGAACCAAAGACGGATTACTGACGGTTTACATAGACAGCCTCGCACCCAGAGATCTTCTGAATCTGCTTTTTGACCGGATGATTGACGGGCAGACCGGAATGCTTTCTTATTCCGGCACAGTTTTGTCAGATAAAACTCACAATCTTAATTATGCCTCATAACCGATTCATGTTTGCAACGGGTATCGAAAACAGTTACCCAACTATTCAGCTGCCCGATGGGAGTACGAAGCGTGTAGACGAAATGGAGAAGGCAGGTCACTACAAATATTGGGAAAAAGATTTTGACCTGGTTACGGAGATGGGCATCGAGTTTCTTCGGTATGGACCACCATATTTCAAAACCCATGTGGCGCCAGGCAAATACGACTGGGAGTTTACCGATCTCACCTTTAACAGGATGAAAGAGAAAGGCATCACACCGATTGTGGACCTTTGCCATTTCGGAGTACCAGACTGGCTGGGCAATTTCCAGAACCCTGATTTCCCCCACTATTTCGCCGAATACGCCCTGGCATTTGCAAAAAGATTTCCTTACCTGCAGTTTTATACGCCGGTCAATGAAATTTTTATTTCAGCGATGTTTTCCGCGCAGTATGGCTGGTGGAATGAAAGATTACAGAGCGACCAGTCTTTCGTAACTGCACTCAAGCATCTATGCAAAGCCAATGTAATGGCCATGCACGAGATTTTGAAAGTGCAGAGCGAAGCATCATTTATCCAAAGCGAATCCTCAGAATACTTCCATGCAGTCGAGCCTGTGGCGGCACCCCTTGCACGCTTTCTAAATCAGAAAAGATTTCTTTCGCTTGACCTTACCTATGGCTATCCCATGCATGTCACCATGTATGAGTATCTGCTAAGCAACGGTATGACGAAAGACGAATACAACTGGTTTCAGCTGAACCAGGTAAAGGCGCATTGCATCATGGGCAATGACTACTATGTAACAAACGAACACCTGGTGCATCCAAATGGCTCTACACAGGCTTCCGGAGAGATCTTTGGATACTATGTAATTACCAACCAGTATTACAACCGCTACAAACTCCCTATAATGCATACGGAAACAAATATCCGCATGCCGGCATGTAAAGAATGGCTATTGAAACAGTGGGCGAATGTGCACAGATTGAAGCAGGACGGAGTACCGGTGGTAGGGTTCACATGGTATAGCCTCTGTCACCAGGTAGACTGGGACTCAGCACTCAGAAATGATGTGGGTAACGTGAATGAGTTAGGACTGTACGACCTCGACAGACAGATTATGCCAGTAGGGGAGGCATACAAATATCTGATACAGCAATGGGGCGGAATTGTAAATGAAGAGCGATACGGAATGCTTTTTAACCGCTAATTAGCGGCCATAGACGATTTGTTCATGTATAATGTCGGCCGTAAACATGGTGAAAAGGTCATGAGCACCGATCCTTTTCTGGTCTGCGTTGTCTGTAGTCTTCTCTGATCGTGAATCAGAAGGTCTTTCAGCATATGGCAAAATACCTTCCGGTGCAATCATGGTGAGTTTTCTGGAAATAACACGGATATTCTTCGTCAATTTTTTCCTGATCACACGGTAAGTACTCATAATCAATGTTTATTTGTTAATATTTATGAAAAAATTGTGCCAATAGCTAAGGGATTTCTCTTATAATCGCCTGAAAATGAAACTAATATTTACATACCTTACTGATAGTGCCGTATCTATGGCGATTATTTAATATGTTAAAAAGAATTAATAACCTTTAATGTCAGTCCTGTGGCGGATCGTCCCCAAATAGCGCGTTTGTCTACAAACCGGCCACAACGTCACCTCTCCCTCATAATCCTATCTTTGCCCGATGCGCATAGATATTCTCACGGTAGTACCTGAGCTGCTCGAAAGTCCACTTTCACACAGCATCATGAAAAGAGCCCGGACAAAAGGCCTTCTGGAGGTCAATATTCATCATCTCAGGGATTGGGCGGTAAATGAATACGGACAGGTGGACGATTACCAGTACGGCGGCGGAGCGGGAATGGTCATGATGCCTGAACCCCTGGCGAATGCGATAGAAGCCTTGTCGGCAAAGACGAGGTATGACGAGATAATTTACATGACACCCGACGGCCCACCGTTCAATCAGTCAACAGCCAACCAGTTATCACTCAAAGAAAATCTTCTCATCATCTGCGGTCATTACAAGGGGATAGACGAAAGAATACGTCAGCATTTTATCACCATGGATATTTCGATAGGCGATTATGTGCTGAGCGGGGGTGAACTCGCAGCGGCTGTGGTGGTAGACGCCGTTGGACGATTATTGCCCGGCGTGCTGAACGACGAAACCTCTGCCCTGTTCGATTCATTTCAGGACAACCTGCTCGCTCCGCCAGTCTACACGAGACCGGCAGACTTTCGCGGATTGAAAGTCCCGGATATACTTCTCAGCGGAGATCCGCGGAAGATAGAAGAATGGCGTCATGATCAATCTGTGCAGCGCACGGCAGACAGACGACCAGATCTGCATCAATCATCAGACTGAAATAAGGAGCTGCAAAAACATAAAATAAAAAAGAATCAGCAGCAGGTTGAGCATGATTGTTTTTTTCATAGGGATGGTTTTTTCGGATACAGTTTTCTTGCCCATACTATCGGAAAACTGTGCCAGAGTCCTTATTTCGCCATAGGAGATCTACGGCAAAACCCATGAAAATATCTCTTGTAAAATACCTTTAGCCTTGATTCTGAACGCCTATCACCGGCAACTCTTTTTCTCTGATCATTTTGTTGAGCTTCGGAAGTTCGTCTGTCATGATTTTTTTCAGTTTAAGCAGTTCAGCATCGGCCTGCGCGGCAAGTTCATTGTAGACTCCAATTACCTGTTTTGAAGGCGCCATGATCCCACTGTTTGCAGCATCAAACACACCTCCAAGTTTATCGTTCAGTCGTATAGGGTAGTTCAGCACGTCCTGTCCGCTCTTTGCTTTTGTCTGATAAAGTGCTTCTTCTACAGATGTCAGTTGTTTGCTCAGACTGTCTGAATATTTTTTGATCTCCTTCGGCATTGCAGCGCCCAGTCTCGAATTGTAATCACTGATCTGAGATCTTACCGTGCGTATGTCCTTGATCGCCTTTTGTATCTCGATAAATTTGTCGCGTGCCCTGATCAGAAAACCAAACTGCGCATCGTAATCGGCCTGCGAAATTTTATAATTCGGATCAGCCTTTACAGTGAATGGCACCAAAACAGAATCATTGCCTGATTGCACCTGAACAAAGTACTTACCCGGTGAAGCAAAGACGGAGCCCGGATTTCCATTCCACAAAATCATCCCTTCCATTCTTTCCACTCCCGGATATTGCAGATTCCAGACGAACTGGTTGAGTCCTTTCGCAATTTCAATCTTAGCGTCATTCTCTTTTGCCGAAGTACTGAATTTTCTTATCTCTTTGTTATTAGAATCAAAAACGGTGATCGTTGCCTTTGTACTGTCTGTTACATTTTTGAGATAGTAATTGACAACTGCGCCCTTGGGTGGATTCATTCCTGCATTCCTTGGCACATTGCCAGCAAATCCAAATCCGGATGACTGCATTCTATAGGTTTCATTGATGGCATACACGTGCAGGTTTTTTGATGAAAGATCTGATTTCATTTCCTGTATCATCGTCAGATCATCAATCATCCAAATAGCTCTTCCCTGGGTGGCTACAATCAGATCGTTTTCTTTGATGGCAAGATCAGTGATTGGAACTACTGGCAGATTTAATTGAAATGGTTTCCAGTTGGCGCCGTCGTCATAGCTGATATACATACCGAATTCGGTACCTGCATACAAAAGTCCCGCACGTGTTCTGTCTGCACGCAGGGTTCTGGTAAAATGCATTTTGTCAATACCGTTTGTGATCAGCTTCCATGACTTTCCATAGTCCTCGGTTTTATAGATATAGGGAGTGTAGTCATCCAGTTTATACCTGGTACCAACAAAATATGCAGCGCCTTTTTTTACAGGGTCCACTTCAACGGTGTTCCACATAATCCATTTCGGCGCATCTTTGGGACTGACATTCTCCCAATTTTTTCCACCGTCGCGGCTCACGGAGATGATGCCATCGTCGCTGCCTGTCCACAAAAGATCCTTTTCTACCGGGCTTTCTGCTGCAGTGAAAATAGTACAGTAGTATTCCACACTGGTATTGTCCTGCGTAATCGGGCCACCACTGGATTTTTGTTTTGATTTGTCATTGGTGGTCAGATCACCCGAAATTGCGGTCCAGCTAGCGCCCTCGTTTTCCGTTGAGAAAAGCACATTGCCTGCGCAATAGAGTTTTTTCGGATTATGCGGTGAAAAAAAGATGGGGAAGTTCCACTGGAAACGATATTTCTGCACGTCGGCACCGGCACCCATTGGATTGTCAGGCCAAGCAGTGATGGCGCGGTTCTCACCCGTCTGATGATCGAGTCTGGAGAGATATCCACCATAGTTTCCACCATAAACGATATCGGGATTTGTAGGGTCAGCCACCACATAACCGCTTTCCGATCCGGCAGTTTCCTCCCAGTCGCGATCAGTCACAGCGGCTCCGTTTGTACGGTGCCTGATACGAAATGTTGAGTTGTCCTGCTGAGCGCCAAGTATTCTGTATGGAAAAGAATTGTCGGTAGAGAGCCTGTAGATCTGAGACGTTGGTTGATTGAGATAAGTGCTCCAGTTTTCACCAGCGTCGAACGACACCTGCGCGCCTCCGTCGTCTGCCACTATCATCCGCGATCCGTTTTCTGGATCAATCCAGAGATCATGGTGGTCACCATGTGGTGTTCTAACCGATTGCCAGGTCCGGCCACCATCGCGGCTTCGCATAAAATTTACATTCGGTGCATAAACGGTGTTTTCGTTTTGTGGGTCTACGAAGATTTTACTGTAGTACCATGCTCTCTGTCTGATATTATTGTCGCTGCTGGTGAGCGACCAGGTTTCTCCCGCGTCGTTGCTCATAAAAAGTCCGCCCCCTGCATTTTCTACAATGGCATAAATCTTTTCAGTGTTTGAAGGTGCCACCGCAATACCAGTAATACCCCAGATGCCTTTTGGCAAACCTTTTTTCTTTGTGATTTCTGTCCAGCTATCACCACCGTCGGTGCTCTTCCAAAGACCACTGCCTTCGCCACCACTCTCCAGGCTGTACGGTGTTCTCAGCAGACGCCATGTGCCGGCATAGAACGTATTTACATTTCCCGGTTCCATCACCAGATCGGAGGCTCCTGTCTGGTTATTGACATACAATGTTCTCTTCCAGGTTTTGCCGCCATCGATGGTTTTGTAAACGCCTCTTGTTTCATTTGGACCGAAAAGATGTCCCATCACAGCTGCCCATACGATATCCGGATTTCTCGGGTGCACCACGACGCGGATGATATGCCGCGCGTCTTTGAGTCCAAGGTTTCTCCATGTTCTTCCGGCGTCATCACTTCTCCACATGCCACCGAGTCCTTCGCTTACATTCCCGCGAAAGGTATTTTCGCCTTCACCGACATAAATAATATTTTCGTCAGAAGGCGCCACGGTTACAGCGCCAATCGAGCTGCCGAAGTATTTGTCTGAGATATTTTTCCAGTTGCTGCCGCCATCGGTTGTTTTCCAAACTCCACCTCCTGTGCCTCCGAAATAGAAAGTGTTTTTGTTTTTGAAACTGCCCGCCACTGCTCCGCTTCGCCCACCGCGCCAGGGTCCTACCAATCGGTATTTTGTTTTTGAAAGCAGTACTTCTTCGGCATCAGAGGCTAGTGAAACGACCGGGGTTTTCTTTTGTGCTTCCGCTGCAAACGCAGGCAGTAAAAGCAGCAACAATAGTTTTCTCATATAAAATTTACTTTCCTTCTTTGGAATCTTTTATAGCAGGCTTGTCAACTCCCTCTTTTGCAAGAGCGTCTTTGACTTTATTAAAATATTTTTCTGTCAGTTGCACGTTTGATTTTTCTGCCACGGCAAGTTCCTCTTTCAGCACTGAAATTCTTTGTATCTGCAGGTTGCCGGGTGCGGCTTCCTGTCCGGCCACTGCCGCATAAACATCCGTGATTCTTTCACGAAGTTTTTCTTCATCGGCAAACATGCTTTGCATTTTTGTTGCGAGCAGGCTTCCACGAAGCGCTTCGAGCTTGTCGTAGTATTCCTGCAAAAGTTTTTTGACTTTGGGAGATTTTACTTTCGACATATTGTCCTTCAGCATTTTTTCTTTTGCGGTGATGTCTTCCACCTGCTTTGCCAGGCTTTCGTGCAGATTGTAGAGTTCCATGGCAGTAGAGAATTGCAACTGACGGTCGGTTTCGCTGAACAGTTTGTTGCCATCATCATGCAGCAGTTTCATAGACTGCGAATATTCTTTGTCGCCCACTTTCAGCTTAACTGTATATTCACCGGGAAGTACCATTGGAGCCACAAAACCGCCGAAGTCTATTCTGGAGCCACCGCTCGCAACCTTTGGTGGCTTCATGCGAAGGTTCCACAGAACTTTGTTTACACCTTTTCTCTTGGTGCCGGGTAATGATTGCACGAGTTTTCCTGCCGCGTCGTAGATTTCAATTTTCACATCGCCGCTGTTGACGCGGTCTTTAAGATAATATTGAATGGGAGGGATGGAAATGGGATTGCCCGCATTCCAACCGCCGGTAGAAGGAAATCCACCGTCGCCGAATTTGCCTGCTGTGAGTACCACCGGTTCGTTGGCGAAAAGGTGCACATCTTTTTCGATGATCTGTTTGGTGAGTGAGCGCATCGGGGTGATATCATCTACGGTGATGATCCCGCGTCCGTGCGTTGCGAGAATGAGATCGTTTGTCACCGGATGGATCCTTATATCCCTTACCAGGCTGTACCAGGGAATATTGTTTTTCATCCTGAACCAATTCGCTCCACCGTCGGCGCTGGCGAAGAGTCCCATTTCTGTTCCGGCGAAAAGCAACTCGCTGTTTTTCAGGTCTTCTTTTATTTTATGTGCGAAGCCGGAAAATTCAGGACTCTCAAATTTTTTCCAGGTCTTGCCCATGTCGGCCGATTTCGCAATCCATGTGCGGTGGTCTCCGTACATATGGTTGTC
>JACMLD010000301.1 GCA_014379785.1 Chitinophagaceae bacterium | reverse complement strand
GGCGACATACATCCAAATCCGATCCGGCTGATTTTTATCTGGGTGGTACCTAGTTGTTGGTATTCCATGGTTTTCGTTTGTGCTTACCTGTATAACAATCGTGATCCTGAACAGTTTAATGCGCGTCTGAATCCTGCATGGCATGGTTTTTTGACCGTTTCCTTAAAACAGATATGGATAAGAATAAAAGCAATCTCAAAGACAATCCCTATCCCGGACCGGGAAAAGGTGACGTGGAGCAACCAGAATTTATTGATCCGTCGCCGGTGAAGAAAGATGACCAGGCTGCCGCAGATATCGAAAACAAAAAGAAAAATCTGCACGAAACCGACCTGGAAAAGGATGATCCCGCCACGATTGAGCATGAACCTGATAATAGCAACTAAGGCATTTTTTCGTACCTTTGCAGCCTCAAAAAACGAGGACCCGAAAGTACATGAAGAATATCCGTAATTTTTGCATCATTGCCCATATTGACCATGGCAAAAGTACCCTTGCCGACCGCCTTCTTCAATCTACCGGCACGATCAGTGACCGTGACATGATGGACCAGGTATTGGATGATATGGATCTGGAAAGAGAGAAAGGAATTACGATAAAGAGCCATGCCATTCAGATCAATTACAAACACGTAAACAAGCAGGAGTATACCCTCAACCTGATTGATACTCCGGGTCACGTAGATTTCAGTTACGAAGTGAGCCGCGCGCTCGCTGCATGCGAAGGCGCGCTCTTGCTGGTAGACGCTACGCAGGGTATACAGGCACAGACCATTTCAAATCTTTATCTCGCTATAGAAAATGATCTCGAAATCATTCCTGTCATCAATAAGATCGACATGGATGGTGCCATGATCGAAGAAGTGGAAGATCAGATTGTTGAACTCATCGGATGCAAGCGCGAAGACATTCTTCATGCCAGTGGCAGGACCGGCCTCGGTGTCGACAAGATTCTCGAAGCCATTGTTGAAAAAATTCCGGCGCCGTCCGGTAACCCTGAGGCCCCATTGCAGGCGCTGGTGTTTGACAGCGTTTATAATTCTTTTCGTGGCATCATCGTTTACTATCGCATTCTGCAGGGCAGCATAAAGAAAGGCGATAAAATCAAGTTCGTCTCTACAGAGCAGACCTATGAGGCCGATGAAGTGGGAATTTTGAAACTGAAGATGACAGAAAGGAATGAAGTCCTTTGCGGTGATGTAGGCTATATCATTACCGGCATCAAAAACGCGAAGGAAGTAAAAGTTGGCGACACCATCACCAAGGTAGCCAATCCGTGTACCGAAGGCATCCGGGGTTTTCAGGAAGTGAAGCCAATGGTATTCGCAGGTATTTTCCCGGTGAATACAGATGAGTTTGAGGAACTCCGTGACTGCATGGACAAACTTCAGCTGAATGATGCATCACTGACATTTGAACTCGAAACTTCACAAGCACTTGGATTTGGATTCCGTTGCGGATTTCTCGGAATGCTGCATATGGAGATCATCCAGGAGCGGCTGGAACGTGAATTCGACCAGACGGTGATCACAACGGTTCCCAACGTAAGTTTTGTAGCATATACTACCAATGGCGAAAAGATCACGGTGAACAACCCGTCTGAAATGCCCGATCCGGTCAGGATTGAGACAATTGAAGAACCATATATCAAAGCACAGATAATTTCCAAACCTGATTATATCGGTAATATCATGACGCTTTGCCTCGGTAAGCGCGGTATTCTAATCAATCAGAGTTACCTGACACCAACACGTGTGGAACTAAGTTTTGAGATACCACTCACGGAAATCGTGTTTGATTTTTATGATAAACTCAAGAGTCAGACAAGGGGTTATGCGTCATTCGACTATCATCCCATTGGCAATCGCGACAGCGATATCGTGAAAATGGATATTCTTCTCAATGGCGATAAAGTAGATGCGCTGAGTGCCTTGATCCATCGTGCCAGAAGTGCCGAGTTTGGTCGCAAGCTTTGCGAAAAACTGAAAGAGCTGGTTCCCAGACAGCAGTTTCAGATTGCGATCCAGGCAGCGATTGGCGCCAAGGTCGTTGCGCGCGAAACCATCAGCGCCATGCGTAAAGACGTGACGGCAAAATGTTATGGTGGTGATATCAGTCGTAAAAGAAAGCTCCTCGAAAAACAGAAAGAAGGTAAAAAGCGTATGCGCCAGATAGGAAACGTGGAAGTACCGCAGGAAGCTTTTCTCGCAGTTCTGAAATTGGATGAATAATTCCTTTTATCTTTCTGAAAATTTACAGCATGCGTACGCCGCTTCAGAAAGATGAAAAGGTTTTGCTTATCACTTACACCAGCTGGATATCGCTGATTGTCCCGTTTCTGGTGGCAGTCGCCGGCCTCGTAGCTGCATATTTTATCGAAGACAATATCTGGAAAGTTGTAGTCGCTGCGATTGGCATTCTTTTTTTTCTCATCCGTTATTTTATATGGAAGGTCGACATCTGGGTGGTGACCTCATCACGCGTGATAGACGAATCGGGCCTGCTCAGTCATTTTGCAAAGGAGAGTCCACTCGAAAAAATCAACAACGTTTCCTATGACCAGACGGTGTGGGGACGGTTACTGAACTTCGGACATGTGGAGATCCAGACAGCCGCTGAGATCGGGGCAACCGATTATTTCAATGTCAGCAATCCGAAAAGACTGAAGGACACCATTACGCTCGCGCAGGCGGAATTTAAAAATATTCAGCTGACCAGCCAGGCGATGCATTTGGCGAATGCCATGAATCAAACGAGGGGCAATGTTTCTTCCGGAAGCAGCATTGCGAGCGAACTCGAAAAACTTGCTTCATTGCGAGAGAAAGGCATTTTGAATGAAGTGGAATATGAAAAGGCAAAGAGTCGCTTGCTCAATGGTTGATTAGCCACCGCCTTTTTTCTTTGGAGCAGGTTTTTTCTGCTCTTCTTTCTTTTTGGCGTTTTCAACATTTTTTTGGGACTGCTCCATCAACTTCTGTTCGTTGTTGTTTCCCGCGTCGTCTTTGAGAATCTGGTCCATCGGGAACTGCCCATCCTGCAGTTTGAAGTCGAACACTTTGTCGACATGCACCCATTGACCATTCTCCCATTTGAAGCCTTCAAAATCCCCGTCCGGAATATAAGTTTCCTTTCTTTCAGGCTGATCATCTTCTGAGGTGAGGTGATCGTAAATGATCATGTCCAGTTCCGGATTGTAATTGAAAGTGGTTCTTGCCTCTTTCTTATACTCGATGTAAAATCTTCGGATTACGGGTTTAACCTTTGTTGTATCGTTTTTAAATGAAATGAGTGTTTCGCCAAAAAGCGGTTCGCCGTTTTCGTTGAAGCTGAGCACATCCATCCATTTCCTGTTACTGCCAACGCTGTAGTCGTCGTATCCGAGCAGCGTGTAATAATTTTTTCCGTTGAATGTCTTCTGGATGATTTTGTAATAGAT
>JACMLD010000300.1 GCA_014379785.1 Chitinophagaceae bacterium | reverse complement strand
GCATGGTGCGCAGTTTTTCAGCCGAAGGGGAAGAAGCCACTTTTTCTACCTGGACCTGGTTAAAAAAAATGGGTGCCTTGTTAAACTGATAAAATGCAAAGACCAGCGTACCGATCAATAAAATGGCAAACTGCATCGGCACTTTGACCATTCCGTTCATAAGCAATCCCAACCTGCTTTCCCTGATACTTTTTGCTGTAAGATAGCGGCCAACCTGACTCTGGTCCGTGCCAAAATAACTCAGTGCCAGAAAGAAGCCGCCAATGATACCGCTCCATATATTGTATCGATCTGTCCAGTCAAATCCATTTTCATTCTGTCCGCTCGTGATTACATTCAGCTTGCCCAGTTTACCACTCACTTTCAAAGCATCTATGAAACCAACACCTTCCGGCAGGAGATGTACAACCATATAGGCGGCAATAAACATTCCTGCAAAGATGATCACCAGTTGCAACTGTTGGGTATATGCCACTGCTTTTGCACCTCCCGTAACTGTGTAGATGATCAGCAATCCACCCATGAAGACGTTTGTCCAATAAATATTCCATCCGAAAAGAGAAGAAAGGATAATTGCCGGCGCATAAATACTGATACCGGTGGACAGGCCTCGCTGAAGTAAAAACAAAAACGAAGTGAGCGATCGGGTCTTCAGATCAAATCGCCCTTCGAGATACTCGTATGCGGTGTATATTTTAAGTTTATGAAATATCGGCAGAAAGGTGACAGACAACAGTACCATTGCAATGGGCAGACCAAAATAATATTGAACGAACCGCATGCCATCTGTATAAGCCTGACCCGGTGCGGAAAGAAATGTAATGGCGCTGGCCTGTGTACCCATGATACTCAGCAGAATGAGGTAGGACGGCATGGTACGGTTACTGAGAAAGTAACCATCGAGATTTTTTGTGGTCTGGCTTTTATAGAGCCCAAAGGCTATGATGGCCACAAGGGTTCCGACCAGTACTATCCAGTCGTAGCTACTCATGCGAAATGGTTGGTGAAAAGAATAAACAGGAATATCTGCACCACGAGAAATACCAGCACGGCAATATACCAGCCTTTCCATGTCCGGAAAAGAGGCACTTTTTCGGGTAAATTTTCATTCATATATGCAAGCTTATTTTCTGTTTCTGACAAGTCCGGCAGCGATTATTCCTATGCCAAGTCCCAGTAATAATCCTATATGCACTCTTTTAATAAAAATGCCGATTATCAACCCCAGCGCTATTGCAATCCCTACTGTTATTTCTCTACGGCTATTGATTTTTCCCGCCATGGTTAAAATGGTTTCTTTTTGTTCAATGCAATGATATTTGCAAGCAACCGGTATGCACCAGGTACACCTGCGGGGAGTTCTCTGAACAAAACGAGACCGGTATAAACAAAGACACCTTTTCCATATCTTGTCATTATCAGTGCTCCTTCGTCCGCCTGTTTTTCGGATGGATCTTTCATGGAAAATAAAGTTTCATAGCGTTTGTCCCAGTTTCCTGCATGATAGATGCTTCTTTCCTGCACCCAGCCATTAAAGTCAGCATCGTTGATCTTATTCGGAAAGTTGAAGAGCTGGTGACCCGATTTCACCACAGTAATTTTTGCCGTTTCATCGCTTACCCTTGTCCGTGAAATGTCGAAAGGATAGGGACCAATTTTCATACGGCCAGCAGAAGATTGTGTAGATGTGTTGTACTGCACAATCAGATTGCCGCCCGCTTCAACATACTGCATGAGTTTATTGTAGTAAACGTTTAGTGAAGGTCTTACATTATATGCTCTCACACCTGTTATAATTGCGTCAAATTTTGAAAGACTGGTGGCAGAAATATCATTGTCGGACAGAATGGTAACCTCATAACCCATCAGTTTAAGTGCCACAGGTATATAGTCACCCGCTCCTTCTATGTACGCGATTCTCTTTCCCGCAGTTTTCAGGTCGAGTGTAAGGAGATTTACCACCGGCAATCTGAAATAGTTCTGGTCGGGAATATGGTCGTAATGTATGGTACGCTGGGTAGTTGAATACAGCTCACCACCAGTGTTTACAGATACAAACAATGGCTGCTTTCCGTTTTCCTTTTGCGAAGCAACTGGTTTCAGATCAATGTCTATATCCAGCTCCTGCCCTTTTTTGAGGGTATCCGGCACAGTGTAACGGATGGCACTGACCTGCCAGCCTTTTACTGCATTGAGGTTAAGCTCGGGTTTTACAACGGTTTTCAATGCCTTCACAGTCATTCGCATGGACTGGGTGGGCTGTCCATTTGCCAGCAGGAGGTTGGTGACCGGCGTTACGGTAACCGGCGGAACGACTGCGATGGGTTCATACAGTTCACCTTTTACAGGATCGGTAGATTTTTGTCTCACCGGCCGCTGGATGTTCAGGTCGAGGCCATCGATGTTTACATCAAAGGAGGCCATGAAAGCCGCTTCATTGTCAGGCACTCCAATCAGGCTCTGGTCATTGATTTCAAAATGACCTTCCTTCATTTCATTCCTGAGCCAGAACGGCTGAGTCAGTGGCGCTGAGGACGGAACAAATACGGCAGCCTGAAAAATAAAATTGCGGTTAGGCATCAACGTTGTATCGAATGACCTGGAGAAATTATCTATTGCCACTTTTTTTACGGTCAGCTTATTGCCGTTGCGGCTGTTGACCTGAATGTTGACGCGAAGGGAATCTGTCTGCACTGCCATGGCCTCTGTGGTAGTGGCTTCTGCATAAAAACCGCTGGCTGCCTCGATCAGCTTTTGCACCTCGTTTAACTTTTGCGTTTTCCAGTACTGCTCCGGCAAAGAATTGATGGCCTGGTAAATCTCTATCAGGCCGGCAACGGATTTGCCGGGATTGAGCACATCAAATGCAGAAGCAACTTTTTCTATTTTTGTTTTAATACTTTCTCCACCTGACACTCTTGACCAGCCCACATCCACCGCGTCCATCAGGTCCGTTTTGGGAAGGTCGCCTTTCCATACAGAAAAAAGTTCCATTGCCTCTCCGCGTTGTCTGGTCACTCCAAAACCCTGACTTTTGTGCTGGCTCCGGCTTTCCGCAGCAATCTCTCCGTAGCTGAGTCCGAGTACAGGATTGTATGCGCCGACGTCAAGACTGAATTGTTCAGCGGTGGCAACCGCGTTTCCACCAAAGTTGAAAGTATTCCAGAGAATGCGTTTTGCCTGCCAGGGTTTCACCCACTTTAGTTGTTCCGGAAACCGCGTGGGGTCTGCAGCTGCGCTGAATGCTTCTATAGCAATAACGGCCGAAGCGGAATGATGACCATGCCCTGCCCTTTCATCGGGTGGGAACCTGGTAATGATTACATCGGGTTGAAATTTTCTGATTATCCAAACTGCATCTGAAAGCACTTTTTCACGATCCCATTTTTTCAAAGCCTCTTCCGTGCTTTTTGAGTATCCAAAATCATAGGCGCGTGAAAAAAACTGCTCAGCACCATCTATTCTTCTGGCTGCCATGAGTTCCTGTGTACGAATCAATCCAAGCTCAATGCCCTGTTCGTTGCCAATGAGATTCTGACCCCCGTCGCCTCTTGTGAGCGAAAGATATCCCGTGCGATACAACTTTTCTTTTGACAGATAGGCGAGCAGCCGGGTATTTTCATCATCCGGATGGGCCGCCATATAAAGGACGGATCCAAGAACATTCATTTTTTTCAGGCCCAGCAGGATTTCCGATGAGGAAACGGTCGCCGGTGCCTGGGCGAAAAGACTGTTGAAGCAGGAGAAAATAACGAGCAAAAAAACAGTGGAAAATCTTTTCATCAGGTATTGTTTTATTGGCCAACCATAAAGACAGCGTTGCAAAAAAGCAATTTGCCGTTTTCCCAGAAACTGCGGAACAATGGATTTTCTGCGAGGAACACCACTGAGCCGCGACCCATGTCAACCACACCCATCAGCGTGCCGTCCTTGAGTTTTTCCTTTGACTTGCTGCCCGAAAATCCGGTGACGTAGCCGTCTTTTTTGATATAGCCAACGTTCCATCCGTCTTTCAAAAATTCATAAATATTTTCATCCTGCTTAAGAGTATAGTATGGGCCGGTATAGCCAAATGCCAGCGGATGGGTATTGTCCATTTCTATTTTGAATATTGATCCCGGCATACTGTTTACGAGATCATCTCTTTCACGGTTTGCGTATTTGCGCAGCAGGCTATAGTCGTCTTTAACAGGTTCATCTTTTTTGTCGTCAGCGCCTTTTATTTTAAAACCCCAGTCGTATCTGCTCATCTGCGCTGCTCCGTTTTCAATTGCCACGATCTTTCCTCCCGCTCTTACCCAGTCCTTGAGTTTTTCATTCATGTCCTTGTTAGAGAAAATCGTGTAAAAGCCGTTCGGCACCACCAGCACGTTAAAATCATTTGCTGTCATTCTGCTAAGGTCGCTTACGTTCAGAAGCGTCACAGGATATTTTAACTGCTGGTCAAGAAACTGCCAGATCTCACCCATTCCAAGCGATGAAACTTCAGGTCCGGCGAGCAAAGCTATTTTTGGTGACCGGATGAATCGAACGCGATCCGACCCGATGTCAAAACCCTTGTCGACAAAACCTGAGGGAAGTCCTGCCACTGCGAGTTCAGCTTCTTTTGCCGCCGCATTGATGATAGACTCCAGGTTTCTTCCTGATGCCGAGTTCGCGGCCTTGGTGATAAGGAGTGATCCTTTTTCGTATTC
>JACMLD010000033.1 GCA_014379785.1 Chitinophagaceae bacterium | reverse complement strand
TTCTACATTAGTTTAGAAATCGTTACAACCATTTAAATCATCTCTTCATGAAAAAACAACCGGGAGATTTTTTTTCCAGTTTTAGAAATTTCATCCTCCCAGATGCGAAACCTTCGTTTATTACGATCAGCAATACAAGCATTCTGGATGAACTGGTCGAATGCTTCGACTACTCATGCAGAAAAGAATCGGTCGGCAACAGCCTGCTGTTCAACATGCATTTTATCATCATCCTCCACCCCGATGTATTCGAAGAGAGAAGTCCCTCATTCCCGGTTATCGCCAAGGAAGCAGTAAAAACATTCTACAAGCGTCTCGAAATGCATTCAAAACGATACGAGGAAATATCACCCGTCTCACACAACTGGTTTTTCAGATTTGCACCCGGTGCAGAATGTTATGGAGAAAAGATTGAAAAACACGGACTGAAAGTAATGGGCATGCTAAACGGCCTCAAGACTTCCGCCTCCGTGCAACCCGACCGCCATCAGACCGCAAAAGTGACCATGAAAAGCCGGGCGACAAACCTGTTCGACAGCGTTGACCTGCACCTGGACGTCCTGAAAAATATACATTTCGCAGAGAACAACAGTTTTCAGATAAAATTCAGTCCGGATCTCAAATTGAATGGCACAACCCTGCAGCCGCAACACAAAAGTCAGCAGACAAAAAATTACAACCAGGTACTCGCCACTATAAAATATTACACAGGAGCCGGCACACCCCAACTCGTATACAGCATGAAGGATCAGGAGATCGTGATCGCACGCAGGGAAGATGAAAATCTTTCCTATTCAAATTTCCTGCTCATCGATTCGCCATTTGTTTCCAATCCTCACGCAAGGATCAGGATGGCAGCAAACGGAGGATTTGAAATCGCATCTTTCAGCAGAAACGAAACAAGGGTAAACGAAAAGCCGATAGAAAAAAGTGAGCCCTCAAACCCAATATGGGTGAGGCTTACGCCAGGCAGTCAGATTCTGATCAACAGTATGGTCACACTCGAATTTTCAACAGAATAAAGATAAAATATGCTAAGTCAGATTGGTTCGTTTTTTCTGCTTGCGCTGGCACTGTTTATACTGGTTAGACATTTTAAAAAACTTCCATCTTAGTATGCAGACCATCCGATATACAGGACTTACGCATCCGGGCCTGAAAAGAACCGGTAATGAAGATGCTTTTCTTTGCCAGCCCCTGTGGACAAAAGACCGTGCCTTATTGCTTGTCATCGACGGAGTAGGAGGATATGCCGGAGGAAATCGTGCTGCGAATATCGCGAGAGAGTCTATCAGGCATTATATGCAAACCCCTAAGGGTGATACGCTCACCATGTTGCGTGAAGCAATCATCTTTGCAAACAACCGGATACGTGAAGAGAGAGAAAAAGTGCCGAGGTATGCTGAAATGTGCTGCGTGCTAACAGCGGTAATCACGGACTCCGAACAGGCTGTTCTTCATTACGTACATGTCGGGGACACCCGTCTGTATCTTTTCCGCGATGGCAAGCTTTCAAAAATCACACGCGATCATTCGTTTGTGGGTATCCGTGAGGATGCAGGTGAACTGACAGAAGTGGAAGCCATGCAGCATCCTCAGAGAAATATGATCCTGAGAGAAGTTGGCTCCGCGGCCCATCGGATCGACGATGCAGATTTCATGGACTACGGCACAGAAGATTTTCAGGCCGGTGACTCCATACTGCTTTGTACGGATGGACTGTCAGACATGATCGACGTAAACAGCATCGTGGGCGTGCTTTCAGGGAAAGGCTCACTGAATCAGAAGGCAGAAAAACTGATCTCGCTGGCCAATGAAGCGGGTGGGCACGACAATATCACGGTGATAATTGCCGGGATTCAGAAAGTGAAAATTGCTCCAAACAAAGAAATTCAGGCAAATCCGGTGGATTCGGAAACGGTGAAAGATGTGAAGTCCCCTACAGCGGCCGGGGATTCCTCCACCCGCTTCGCTAAAGCGAAGGGAGTCGGAATGACGGGCATCATGATTGGCGCCATCACATTCATGTTGCTGCTTGGAATCGGCTGGTTTTTCATATTCTGGAAAAGTGCTGCCACCACTACCGGCAAACTGCCCGACGCAATCGACACACTCAGCCGAAAACAACCCGCTGCACCGCCAGCCCCCATGGCCATTCTTCCCTCAGCAGATACCATGCTTCTCCGTTCGCCACTCGACGCAACTGTATTTAAAAAAAGCAGAGACTCCAGCGGCGCAAGAATTACCCTGCTTCCCCTGGCAGGAGCCGAAGGCCTGGTGGCAATGGACCTGTTTATCCCGCAAAAAGACAGTGCCATTATTAAAAACATTGAAATAAGCGGCTTCCAGACCGGTATTATAGTCAGAGGCACCGGCACGCTGATACTGCAGGATGTCCTCTTTCAAAATGTAGGCAACCCCTTGTCCATCGTCTCAAAAAAAGACAGTGCAAAGGCGAAAATTATCATTCAAACCCCCATCAATCAATAAACATGGCCACTTCCTCATTCAACCAATACTTCTCAGGATATGAGATACTTGGCGAACTCGGCAGGGGAAATGCCAGGGTACTCAAAGCGAGAAACCGCATCACTGGAGACCTGGTTGCCATAAAACACTTCTCATTCAACACCGATGCAGAAACCCTTCAGCGCTTTCAGCGTGAATCGGAAATAATGACATCGATACAGCACAGGCATATCGTCAGCATCATCGATGTGCAACTCAACTCCGAACTGCCCTACCTCGTTATGGAGCTCATAGAAGGCGGAGATCTGCGAAGCCTGATAAAAGAACAGGGTACGCTCGATATTGAACAAACAACCCGGCTTGCCCGCCAGATGACGGAAGCACTCGAAGCCATTCATGCAAAGAATATCGTTCACCGCGATATCAAGCCGGAAAACATCATGTTCCGAAGACTTCCATCTGGCGATCTCCATTTCTTTCTCACCGATTTCGGTATTGCCAAACTGCGTGAACAATCGAACACCGTGACCGGCTCATCCATGCTCACCTTTGAATACGCATCGCCTGAGCAATTCACGCAATCGCGACTCGTATCACTGCCCACAGATTTTTATTCACTCGGCGTAGTGATATATGAATGTATCACCGGCCGGGTTCCCTTCGAATACGAAGAAGGCGATCTCCGTGCGCATATACACCGCGTCATAGCAGACCCGGTAACTCCTTTCCCGATTCCATCGAATCGATTCCTGCCAACAGCCATACAGGAACTGATGAAAGGTTTGCTGGCCAAATCTCCGCAAAACAGGATATGCAATCCTGATCAGATAAGAAAACTTCTTGACCTCGCCGCTGTGGAAAACAGTCATACTGTTAGCCCGGCCCAACTGCGAAGCCGTCAGCATACCGCCATCGCGCCAAAAAAAATCAAGGCAAAACAGAATTACTTACAGCCCATTGCTGTAGTTGTGTTGATCACGCTGATGCTTGTCGGACTTGGATTCTGGTTCACCGCAGGAGGTGGCGACAGCATTGCTTCCTTCTACAACAACACATCAGAGCCGGATACTGAAAATCTGTCGTCCATCAGGCACGATACCATCCTCCGCCCGCATGGCAAAAGATCTGTCCGCAACATGAGCTATCCGTCTAACGATCAGCCCACAACGGATTTTACGGCCGTGAATGATGAAACGGCCATACCGCTCGAAAACGGATTATACTTCGAAGACTTCAGTCACAGCGACGACAGCATCTGGGAAAGAGACAGCGACGCCGACCGCGATATGGGTATAGAAACTGGTAAATATTTTATCCGTGGCAGAAAGGGCGGTTACAGCTATGAATTCACACCAAAATTTGGAGTAGACATCCGGCGCGATTTCTCCGTCTCTGTAAATGCCACCTGGCAGGAAGGCAATCCGGAAACGGGCTTCGGAATAAACTACTGCGCCAATATAGAGCAGGAAGTATACTTCGTTTTTTACATAACGGCAGGCGGATATTACCAGGTAGCTGAATTTTTAAATGGTGAGTGGAAAAATATTGTCGACTGGACAAAATCGTCAAACATCCACACAGGAAAAAATCTCAACACATTATCCATTGTGAAGCAAGGCGACTTTATCCATTATTATATCAACGACCAGCTCGAAAAAACCCTGCCATTTATTCCTGCGTTCGGAAGTGGTTTCGGCCTGAGAGTAGACGGGGCGCAGACTGTAGCATTCGATCAGTTTATTGTCAAAAACGATCAGTAGAAAAATGAAAGAAAGAAATGTCCTCTCACATATGCAGACCAGCAAAGACAAATGGCTTTTGCTTTTTTCGGCTGCTGCAATCCTGATGATACTTTTTTCACAGCTCTACAACGAGCTTTCACCCACATTGAAACAATCAGAATTTGCGCTTCAGTCGAGACAGTCCCTGGTGCTCAAACCCGGCACGAGTGCCTCCGATCTCCGTACACTTTTCAGATATTATTATTCGGATCAGAAAGACGCTGAACTAGCGGCCGATTCCCTGGCATCTGCGTTGAACAGTCAACCCGAAATTGCGAATCTCGGATCGATAAATAAAAAATCTTTTTCGGTTTCTGCACCGCTTGCGTGGAAATCAACAATTGGCGGGGAGGATTTTCAGCGACGCCTGATCGATTCGAGAATGCGGCTCGGATTCGACTCCATCCTTTACAGCCGCGAATTACAAGGCATACGCAGGTTGCCGCCAGCCGTTCCTGCAGGCAGCGGCGAATTGTCTGTCAAAGGCAAAGTCATGAAGGATGGTCTGCCGCTATCCAATACACTTGTGCAGCTACAGGAGCATATCGCCAGTGCAGAAGAAGATACGCTCGCCGAAAAAATATACTACGCGCACTCAAACGAAAAAGGTGAATTCAGTTTTACGGGACTTACAAAAGATTCGGGATACAGCGTGCTTCCACTGAAACCGGGTTACGAATTCGGTGCAAGAAAGGGTACAGATGCGTTAAAAGGAGATCAGGAATATTCCTTTACTGCATCGCCTCACAAGATCCGCCTGATATCACCTGAGATTTATTCACGACTCAAAGAAGACGGAGCCCTGATCGTAAGAACACCAGAAGATTTCCAACAACTATACTGGGTGGTAGTTACATCCTTCCTTATCGCGTTTTTTGTTGCAGCCATTTTTCTTCATTGGAAAAAAATTGACAGCGATGCTTTCATCCTTCCGGTTATCATGCTGCTCTCAGGTATATCAATACTCATGTTGTTCAGTATTCAGAATCCCCTGGCGGATACGATGCATGCCGCCCAGGCTTTGCAGGGTGTGCTGATCGGACTGGCTGGGTACCTGCTGATGGCGTCGCTTCATATCGGAAAATTCTATACAAAATGGTGGTTCGATCCCCTTTTTAATTTCAAAAAAAGAAATGGATATGCGTTGAAAGGGTGGACCTGGCTGGCCCTGGCCATTGTGCTAGGACTCATCACTTTCGTTTTCGGCAGCGGTCCTGAAGGCAGTGGCGTGAAAGTAAATCTGCAGATCGGTGGATTTGTTTTTCAACCCAGTGAAATAACCAAATACCTCATGATACTTTTCTTCGCAGGATTCTTTGCTGCGAACGAAGAAAAAATCAGGAACCTCAGCGACATGCGCTGGAGGTTTACTACCAGCTGGACAGTAATGGCAGGTTCAGCCGCGGTTCTTATGTTATACCTGCTGATGGGAGATATGGGTCCGGCGCTGGTAGTGTGCTGCAGCTTCCTGGTATTTTACAGCATTGCGCGCGGCAACCTGCTGCTGATGATCCTCTCCGCCGCGTTGTATTGCATACTGCTGCAATTTCTGCCGGGCATGACAGCCACCATTGTTTCGTTTGCCGTCGTTATCGGTATCCTCGCGTGGCAGGGGCAGCTGAAATCGGGTAAATGGTACGGCGCTTTTGCAGCGCTG
>JACMLD010000299.1 GCA_014379785.1 Chitinophagaceae bacterium | reverse complement strand
GTAACAAAGGCCGATGGACAAAAACAAACAGTAGAAGGTAAACATATCATAGTGGCCACAGGCGGAAGAAGCCGCGAACTGCCAAATCTGAAACAGGACGGCAAGAAAGTAATCGGTTACCGGGAAGCGATGACATTGCCACAGCAGCCAAAGACCATGATCGTGGTGGGCAGCGGAGCCATTGGGGTTGAGTTTGCGTATTTCTATAACAGCATGGGCACAAAAGTTACCATCGTAGAATTCCTTCCAAAAATTGTTCCGGTAGAAGACGATGAAATTTCAAAAGAGCTCGAAAAAAGCTTCAAGAAAAATGGCATCGAAATCATGACCAATGCCTCGGTTGAAAGTCTTGATACTTCAGGGAACGGAGTAAAGGCAAAAGTAAAAACTGCGAATGGAGAAATTACCCTGGAAGCAGACGTCGTGCTGAGTGCAGTTGGTGTAACAGCAAACCTCGAAGGCATCGGCCTGGAAGAAACAGGCGTGAAAACTGACAAGGGACGTGTAACGGTAGACAAATTCTATCAGACAAATGTACCGGGCGTTTATGCAATCGGCGATTGCGCACCCGGTCAGGCACTGGCACATGTGGCCAGTAAAGAAGGAATTATCTGCGTGGAAAATATCGCCTTCGGCGAAAAGAAATTTGCACATCAGCCCGAAACATTGGATTACAACAATGTGCCGGGATGTACTTATTGCAGTCCGGAAATTGCTTCTGTTGGTTTCACCGAAAAACAAGCCAAAGAAGCCGGTTATGAAATCAAGGTCGGCAAGTTTCCACTCAGTGCATCAGGAAAGGCTAGCGCCGCAGGTGCAACAGAAGGGTTTATCAAAGTCATTTTCGACGCTAAATACGGCGAATGGCTCGGTACCCATATGATTGGTTACAATGTCACTGAAATCATTGTACAGACCGTCACGGCCCGCAAACTGGAAACAACACACCACGAAGTGCTCAATAGCATTCATCCGCATCCAACCATCAGCGAAAGCGTGAGAGATGCAATTGAAGTGGCATACGGCGAAGCGATACACCTTTAATTTTTCTGATAACGTGTTACAATGGCTGCGAAAACCGCAGCCATTTTTTTGTGCCTACAAACAATCCGTTAGCCACTGCTAAGTGTTATTTCCCGGATACACTATATGGCTTCAGGCATCGTTATGAAGAAAATCAAACTCATGAAACAGGCAGTATTTGCAGTGGCTTTCAGCATTATCAGCGCCGGCGTCTGTGCACAAACCTATAACGACTTTCAACCCTCGGTAACTGCGAAGTTTTCTCCTGCAGGTATCGCAGTGGGAAAGCTGACGGTCGGAGCGGAATATAATTTCAAACACAAACAATCGATTCTGGTATTTGCCGGTATTCCATTCAACAAACCCAGAACGATCACATTCGATAAAAAAGACAGCGATGTAAGCACCAGGGCATCATCAATGCTCGCAGCGTACCGGTACTACCTGGGCAACAGAGATATGACCGGATTTTATGCCGAAGCCTATCTTGAATATCTCTCTATGGAAGGCAAGGGTATCATACACGCGGAACTTAATAAAATGCCTGCGCAGCTCGACAGCCGGTTTACCTACAAAGGTTACGGTGCAGGTCTGCAACTTGGTTACCAGGTGCTCATTGCACGCAGGGTTGCACTGGACCTTTTTATACTCGGACCAGCGGCCAACAGCTCAAAGTTTTCTTCTTCTTCTACTGATATCAATGATAACCTGGCCTGGACACTCGCAGATGCGGATGAAGCAGCGGCAGACATCAAGAAACGTCTTGCAGACATTCCCGTAGTAGGAGACAAGATTGAAGTGGTGGTAGATAAAAATGCCAAAACAATTTATACTTCCTATAATGGATTTACACCCGGCCTGAGATTTGGAGCATCAGTCGGAATTCGTTTTTAGAAAATTTCGGATTAACTTTCTCCGAAATATTTCACATGTTTGAACCGTCCATCTGGGAAAAGGAAACGTTCTATGGTCCCAGGGATATCATCATCGTCGGCAGTGGCCTGTCGGGCCTCTGGAGCGCGTATCACCTGAAAAAACTCAGGCCCTCTGCCAATATTCTCATACTTGAAAGAGGTTTGATTCCGAGTGGAGCAAGTACGCGGAATGCGGGGTTTGCATGCTTCGGCAGTCTGACCGAACTGATGGACGATGCGGCAACAATGGGTGAAAAAAAGATGCTTGAGCTGGTCTCCATGCGGTTCGAAGGTTTGCAGCGCATAAAAAAACTATTCACAAAAAAAGAAATCGGTCTCGAAAAACTCGGAGGCTTTGAACTGATCAGCAACAGTCAATATGCGGATGAACGCGTACTGCAGTTCGACATTGACCGTATCAACCGCCTGCTCAGAAAGATTACAAAAAAAGAAAAGACTTTCCGCATCTCACAAAAAAAATTACGCAGATTTTCGTTTGGTCAATCGGCGTTTCTTGTCGAGAATAAATTGGAGGCACAGCTGCACTCAGGAAAGCTTTTACAGGCCCTGGTCCAGCTGGTGCAATCCATGGGGGTCCAGATCATGACCCAGGTAAATGTCAGCTCCTTCAAGAAAATCAATAACAAGGTTGAGCTCACCACCAATATCCCGGTTACGTTCACCACAGCTCAGTTATTGATTTGCACAAATGCATTTGCTGCCGATCTGCTTCCGAAAATTGATGTGATTCCGGCGAGGGGACAGGTACTCGTAACTTCTGCCATTGCTGATCTTCCTTTCAGGGGCTGCTTTCATCACGATGAAGGTTTTTATTATTTCAGAAACCTGGGCGACAGGGTATTGCTAGGCGGCGCGAGAAACAGCGACATCGAAAACGAACGATCACATGATGCTTTGGTAACACCTGGCATACAACAGGCGCTTGAAGATTTTTTACAAAAAGTCGTTTTGCCGGGACGTGATTTTACTATCACCGACCGCTGGGCTGGTATCATGGGCATGGGAGGCGAAAAAATGCCTGTCATCAGGAAAATCAAAAAAAATATTTACTGCGCTGTGAGAATGAGCGGCATGGGAGTGGCCCTTGCACCGGTTGCGGGAGAGGAAATAGCTTTACTGATGTGTCGGGATTAACCATTAGCGCCTGAAAACCGCACAATATTTCAATACTACTTCCGTTTTTTAAGCATCCGATAACTGTAGAAAACCAAAATCCGTCTATGATGAATCCAATCCTTAATCAGCAGGATTACCTTGCAGAAAGGTTCCGCTACAACGATGATCACATTTCTCAGCTCTCCCGACTGGCATTATTGAAACTTCAGTCTCTTCAGCTTACAAGAAAAAACAGAATTTTAAGCGAACGCAAAAAACAGGAGATGGAAGAATACGTCCACCGCTCTTTGTTGAATCTGGTGCCAAACAGCCACGTTCTGAGCGAAGAAGGCTTTCATTTCTCGGAACTCGGGAACTAACTTCCAACTTTTAACTTCGAACTGATACCTAGTTTACTAAACAGAAACTGCCTCCTGCCGCCAGGAGGCTGTTTCTGTTTAGTAAACTCAAACTATCATTCGTTAGTTTCATTCAATCTTTTGATTATTTTTGCGGCACTTTAAACACTTACCATGCATTTCCAATTGAGTGAAGAACATCTGATGATTCAAAAGGCGGCCCGCGATTTTGCGCAGAACGAATGTCTGCCCGGAGTTATCGAGCGGGATGAATTACAGAAATTTCCTGCGGAGCAGGTGATGAAACTCGCTGAACTTGGATTTATGGGAATGATGGTGGATCCTGAGTACGGTGGGGCAGGAATGGATACCATCAGTTATGTGCTGGCGATCGAAGAGATCAGTAAGATCGATGCCAGTGTAAGCGTATGTATGAGTGTAAACAACAGCCTGGTGTGCTGGGGCCTCGATATGTATGGTACAGTGGAGCAAAAGAAAAAATATCTCACTCCGCTCGCACAGGGAAGAAAAGATGGAGAACTATACCTGGGCGCATTTCTGCTGAGTGAACCCGAAGCAGGCAGTGATGCTACTTCCCAAAGGACCACCGCGGAAGATATGGGTGATCATTATCTGCTGAACGGCACAAAAAACTGGATTACAAACGGAAATTCTGCCAGCGTATATCTCGTGATTGCGCAGACAGATGTTGCAAAGGGAAGCAGAGGAATCAACGCATTCATTGTAGAAAAAAGCTGGCCCGGGGTAACTGTTGGCGCCAAAGAAAACAAGCTGGGTATCCGCGGCAGCGACACTCATAGCATTCTGTTCTCGGATGTGAAAATACCGAAGGAAAACCTCATCAAAGAGAATGGTTTCGGTTTCACCTTTGCAATGAAAACCCTGGCTGGTGGCCGGATAGGCATTGCTTCGCAGGCGCTCGGTATCGCCGGCGGCGCATATGAGTTGTCATTGAAATATTCCAAAGAAAGAAAAGCATTTGGCAAAGAAATAATGCATCACCAGATTATACAATTTAAGCTGGCTGATATGGCGACGCGTATCGAGGCGTCAAAATTATTATGTCTCAAGGCTGCCTACGAAAAAGACCAGAAACAGGATTTTACCCTGAGTTCTTCCATGGCAAAAGTCTTTGCTTCAGAAACAGCCATGTGGGCTTCTGTTGAGGCCGTGCAGATCCATGGCGGATACGGATATGTAAAAGAATACCACGTGGAGAGGCTGATGCGCGATGCAAAAATCACCCAGATCTATGAGGGCACCAGCGAAGTGCAGCGAATCGTCATCGGCAGATCTATTTTAAAATAAGGAAGGAAGTTCGGACTTTCGCATTATGGGTGTAAACAGCCAGGCATGGCACGCTTTGCAAAAAGAATTGTCCGAATCGGCCGTCCTAGTGGCGGTTTCCAAAATCCGTCAGCCGGAAGAGATATTGGCACTGTACAATCTCGGTCAGCGCGATTTTGGTGAGAACTATGTGCAGGAACTGGTGGACAAGCAATCAAAACTTCCGGACGATATCCGCTGGCACTTCATCGGACATCTGCAGTCAAACAAAGTAAAACAGATCATTTCCTTCGCTTACCTCATCCAGGGGGTAGACAGCCTGAAGCTCTTAAAGGAAATAAACAAACAGGCTGCAAAGATGGGGCGTACGGTCAACGTGCTGCTGCAAGTGCATATCGCAGTAGAGGAATCAAAATTCGGACTCGACGAGGGTGAGCTCACTGAGATAATGCAACAAAAAGATGCACTGCCTGGGGTTAAAATTTGCGGCTTGATGGGCATGGCTTCAAATACCGACGATACGGAAAAGGTGCGTTTGGAATTTAGAAAATTACACGAAGTTTTTAATGGTTATCAGGAGCTGCCTGATTTCCGAATCCTGTCGATGGGCATGAGTGGCGATTACGCATTGGCGTTAGAGGAAGGTAGCAATATGGTCCGGATTGGTAGTCTTTTGTTTGGCAGACGCAACTAAGCGTGTGCGGAGCTGGTTCAGTCCAACATTTCGTCAAGAATAATCACCCGCTCAGATAATTCTCATCAAAATGCGGTTGATTGTTCAGTAATTTGAATATGGATTACCGGGAAATACTTCTTAAATACAAACTTCATCACCTGCTTGTCTGGCTGCTTTTCTTTGCAGGCTGGTTTTATTTCAGGAATCCCAACTATCCCAATGCCACTGTTGCGGTACAGATCACAGCAGTCAAAGTAAGCATCCTTGCTATCCTGGTGTACTTTACTAATTATTTGCTGATCCCCGTTTTCCTCAATAGAAAAAAGTATCTTGTTTTTGCGATCGTCTATCTGTCGTCAATCATTGGATTGGGCATCATCAAGATTGCGATGATCATGCATTTGCTGCAGCCCTTTTTTGCCATTCCTTTGAGGGTATTTGATAATTTCAAAGCCCGGGCATACGACAATATCATTCCGTTGTTTTTACTTGTCAGCACAGGAGCGGCCGCCAAAATGGTTCAGCAGTATATCATTTCGCAGAAAAACCTGGCTGCCATTTCGCGGGAGAAAACCGAAACGGAATTGCAATACCTGCGTGGTCAGTTGAATCCGCATTTTCTTTTCAACTCACTCAATGCCGTGTATTTTCTGATAGATAAAACCAACGCGGCCGCCAGGGATACCCTGCTCCGGTTTTCAGATTTGTTGAGATATCAGCTGTACGATTGCAGCGCCGACAAAATAGACATTGCGAAAGAACTGGTTTTTCTCAGCGACTATATGCATCTGCACGAGATACGACTCAACCAGAATTATGAAGTGGAATTGAAAAAAGAAGGTGATTTTTCTGGTTTGCAGATCACTCCATTGCTTCTTATACCTTTTGTGGAAAATGCTTTCAAGCATGTTTCGCATCACAGTGATCAAAAGAATTTCATTCGGGTGGCTGTCCGACTTACAGGAAAAAGTCTCCATTTTTCTGTTTTCAATTCCAAAGAGGAATCATCTGTTGCCTTTCCCGGGTGGGGTGGTATCGGTTTGGCAAATGTGCGCCGGCGACTCGATTTGCTGTACCCTGAAAAGTATACGCTGGAAATAAAAAACGAAGAGCAGCTCTACGCGGTAACTTTGGTGCTGCAGGCAGACGAAATTTCAGAATCACTGTCATGACAAAACTCAACTGCATAATCATTGACGATGAGCCGCTCGCGAGAAAGGGGCTCAAAGAGTATATCGCGGAAATGGACTTTCTGTCCTTGAGGGGTGAATATGAAAATCCACTGAAAGCCACCGCAGCACTCACTTCCGGTGACGTGCATTTATTGCTTCTTGATATTCAAATGCCAAAGATCACTGGTCTGGATTTTCTTCGAAGCCTGGCTCAGCCACCACTTGCCATTATCACCACAGCATATCCCGAATATGCACTGCAGGGATTTGAATTGAATGTGATCGATTATCTCCTGAAGCCATTCTCCTTTGATCGGTTTCTGAAAGCGGTCTTAAAAGCAAAAACACATTACGAAGGTGCGCATCGTATCCCGACTCCTGAAGTTGCCACCGATGCCGGCTATTTCTTTGTTAAGACGGACAACAAACTCGTGAAGGTCGCACACGATGAAGTGCTGTTTATTGAGGCTCTTCAGAATTATGTGGCTGTATATACGACTGCAAAAAAGTATGTAAGCTATCTGACAATTAAAAGCGTGGAAGAACAGCTACCCGGTTCCCGCTTTATCAAGGTGCATAAATCTTTTATTGTGGCCGCAGACAAAGTGGAGACCATTGAAGGCAACGAGCTTCGCATTGGCCCGCACCGGATACCGGTGAGCAGAAGTATCAAAGAAGAAGTACTACACAAAATACTCCAGAACCGCCTTCTGAAAAGGTGAAAATAGCCGTCAATGCAGTAAATTTGCTGCAATTACAAGATGATGGAAGAAACAAATAAGGCCGAAGAAAAATCGCTCAACTTTATTGAGGAAATAATTGAAGAGGATCTGAAGAGCGGAAAGCATCAGTCTGTGCTTACAAGGTTTCCCCCGGAGCCAAACGGTTACCTGCATATCGGCCATGCAAAATCAATCTGTCTCAATTTCGGACTTGCCATAAAATACGGAGGCTCTACCAATCTCAGATTTGACGATACAAATCCGGTTACGGAAGACACGGAGTATGTCGACAGCATAAAAGATGATGTACGCTGGCTGGGCTTTAACTGGAAAAATGAATTATACGCTTCTGATTATTTTGAACAGCTTTTTGGATTTGCGCAGGAACTGATAAAAAAAGGATTGGCTTATGTGGATGACAGTAGCAGCGAGGAGATAGCGAAAGAGAAGGGTAGTCCTACACAACCTGGCACCAGGAATCGTTTCGCCGACAGGAGCCTAGAGGAGAACCTTCAGCTCTTCGATGAGATGCGTGCAGGAAAATACAGAGATGGAGAAAAGGTATTGAGAGCGAAAATCGATATGGCTTCACCCAATATGCACCTGCGTGACCCGTTGCTGTATCGTATAAAACACGCACATCATCACCGTACAGGTGATAAATGGTGTATTTATCCGATGTATGATTTTGCTCATGGTCAGAGCGATGCCCTCGAAAATATTACCCATTCCATTTGTACACTCGAGTTCATACCGCACCGGCCATTGTACGACTGGTGTATAGAAAAGCTGGCGCTTTTCCCTTCGCATCAGTATGAGTTTGCCCGACTCAATCTCACCTATACCGTAATGAGCAAAAGGAAGTTGTTGCAACTCGTCAATGAAAAATACGTGCATGGTTGGGATGATCCCAGGATGCCGACTATAACGGGTATGCGCAGACGCGGATATACATCAGACAGCATCCGCCAGTTCTGTGAGCGCATCGGCGTCGCAAAAAGGGATAACCTCATTGATGTGTCGTTGCTGGAATTCTGTGTCCGCGAACACCTGAATAAAATCGCACAAAGGCGTATGGTGGTCTTTGATCCTGTAAAGCTGGTTCTTACAAATTACCCTGCAGACCAGGTTGAAATGGTGAGCAGCGAAAACAATCCGGAAGACCCTGCTGGTGGGCATCGGGAAATTCCTTTTACACGCGAACTGTATATTGAGCGGGATGATTTTATGGAGAATGCTCCTAAAAAATATTTTAGACTCACGCCGGGAGCGAAGGTCCGTCTTAAAAGCGCTTACATCGTAGAATGTACGGGTGCGATAAAAGACGAAAATGGGATCATTACAGAGATTCATTGCGAGTACCTGCCTCAAAGCAAAAGCGGCGCGGATACTTCCGGACTAAAGCCGCAAGGCACACTACACTGGGTTAGTTGCAAGCATGCTGTTGACAGTGAAGTGAGAATCTATGACCGGCTGTTTAAGGTAGAAGATGTTGGTAATGCTGAAGGGGACTTCAAAGATCATATCAATACAGATTCGCTGCATGTGATAAGCAAAGCATACGCAGAACCCGCGCTCGCGGAATCAACCGCTGATGCATCCTATCAGTTTATCCGAAAGGGATATTTCTGTATCGATAAAGAAAGTACAGCTGAAAAAATGGTTTTCAACCGGACGGTAACGCTGAAAGATACCTGGGCGAAAGACAAGAAGAAATAAGTCTGCGTAGGGTGAAAGTCATTTCGACCGACCTCGAGCGCAGCGAGAGGGAGTGGAGAAATCCCCCACCGCTGTAAGTTACACAACTCCGGCCGGCTGGGGATGTCTCGGCTTCGCTCGACATGACGTTGCGAGTGCAGTCATTTCTACCGAACTCAGCGACCCCGACAAGTCGGGGTGCTATTACTCCCGACCCCGGTCGGTTGGGGATCCCTCGACTGCGCTCGGGGTGACTACACTGTTTTTTTCCTGTCGGCCACTACAAGCACAATACCAGCAATAATGGCAATAGCGCCGCCATATACCGGCCAGCCTACCCATCTGTTTTCTGTCTTGTTCACTTCGAGAGGGCCGATGTCTACCACCTTCTTTTCAGTCTGAAGATTGAATCCACGGAATATCAGCATAGCAATGCCGAGAACTATCAGGATTATGCCAAGTGTTTTCATGTTGATGATTTTTACTCGGCTGTTGCAATAGTTATGCCTTAGAAACCCTTCTTGTTTTCAGAAGTCTTTGCCTGTGCCTTTGACGGGTAATCGAAAACCAGGTGGCAGAAAACTTTTACACCGACATCCAGCTGACTGTCGTCTATAAAAAACTCGGGTGTATGGTGACCCGGAGCGTCCTTGGGATCTTTTCCTTTTGGCATTCCTCCAAGGTTGAAGAAAAAGGCCGGAGCCTTTTCTCCGAAATAGGAGAAATCCTCTGCACCCGTCGTCCACTGTGTGGTAGTGACAATTGGAGTGGCCTTGTGCAATGAAGGCGCCATCATGGTGACCAGTGATGAGTCATTGTAGGTGACCAGTGTTTTTGTGTCAATGGTTACTTCTACTGTAGCGCCGGACGCTGCCGCAATGTTTTCAGCCATTCTCCGGATTTTTGAATGGACTTCCTTTTGCATTTCGGCGTCAAGTGTGCGGATCGTGCCATCCAGTATCGCTTCCTCTGGAATGATATTGCTTCTGACGCCGCTGTGAAATTTACCTACAGTAATCACCACCGGTGCCTTTACAATGTTTTCCTGTCTGCTCACAATGGTTTGCAACCCATTGATAATTTGCGCACCTACTACAATTGGATCTATGCTCCCCCAGGGCGCCGAGCCATGGGCCTGCTTTCCTTTTATTTTTATAGTAAACCAATCGCTCGAAGCCATGAATGGTCCGGCTTTGTATTTGATAGTGCCTGACTCTGTAGAAGAGGAAATGTGAAGACCAAATATGGCATCGACTTTTGGATTGTCCATGACGCCTTCTTTTACCATCAGCGGTGCTCCGCCTTCTTCGTCGCCGGGAGGACCTTCTTCAGCTGGCTGAAAGATGAACTTCACGGTACCGGCAATGTCCTTTTTCATGGAAGTCAGCACTTCGGCCGTCCCCATGAGAATTGCGATATGACTGTCGTGTCCGCAGGCATGCATAACCGGTAGTCTTTGGCCCAGGTAATCTGCCGAATCCTTCGATGCAAAGGGCAGTGCGACCCTCTCATGCACCGGCAGTCCGTCAATGTCTGCCCTGAGTGCTATTACCGGTCCGGGCTTGCCGCCTTTGAGCAGCGCAACCACACCGGTTTTTGCAACACCAGTTTTTACTTCGAGTCCAAGACTTTTGAGATGTGCAGCAATGTATTCCGCTGTCTTGAATTCTCTGTTCCCAAGTTCGGGATGTTCGTGAATATGCCGCCGCCATTCAATCACCTTCGTCAGAATTTTTGCTGCCTTCTGATCGATTTGCTGCTGTACCGTTTGCGCATGACTGTTAGTTGATGCTATCAGTATGACCGCAGAAAGAAAAAGTTTAGGAACAATATTCATATGAATAATAGTTAGTTGATTGGTTAACTGTTGGGTGCCGTCACCCCGGAGCCGAGGGTCCCCAACCGCTGTCAGGTAATTACCGGCCGGGGATGCCTGCTCCTTCGCTATCGGTTCGGCGCACGGAGTCGGCTGCGGCATGACGTTTCACTTTCCACGTCATGCCTTGTATTCTCCGAAAACTTCCCGCAGCGTGTCTGCGATCTCTCCGAGTGTACACCTGTTCTCCACCGCTTCCAGCACAACAGGCATGATGTTGTCATCACTGCTTGCCTTGTCGTTCAGGTCCTGCAGGATCCGGTCGCACATGCCATGATCACGGCGGCTTCGCAACGCTCTTAATTTGTCAATCTGCACCTGCCTGATGGCATCATCCACCCTGAAAAGTGGACCGGTCGCGGGTTCCGCTGACTGAAATTTGTTGACACCCACTATGATCTTTTCAGTGGTTTCAATCCTGCGCTGATAATCGTATGCGCTTTTTGCAATTTCATCCTGGATAAATCCCTGCTCTATTGCACTGACACTGCCGCCCAGTGCATCAATTTTTTTCACCAGCTCCCAGGCCTTTTCTTCTACATCGTTTGTAAGTGTTTCGACAAAATAGGAGCCTGCCAATGGGTCTACCGTATCTGCCGCGCCGCTTTCGAACGCAATGATTTGTTGTGTGCGAAGCGCAATCCTTGCGGCTTCTTCGGTAGGCAGACTGAGTGCCTCGTCGTATCCATTTGTATGCAATGACTGTGTGCCACCCAACACTGCGGCCAGCGTTTGCACGGTGACTCTTGAAATATTGTTGAGTGGCTGCTGCGCCGTAAGTGTGCTGCCGCCTGTCTGTGTATGAAATCTCAGCATCATGGCTTTTGGATCGGTGGCGCCCAGATCCTTCATCATTTTTGCCCACATTCTTCTTGCCGCGCGAAACTTCGCAATTTCTTCAAAAAGGTTATTGTGCGCGTTGAAGAAAAATGACAGGCGTTTTCCAAAAACATTGATGTCGAGTCCTTTCTTTATTGCCGCCTCAACATAGGCTTTTCCATTGCTCAAGGTGAAAGCGATTTCCTGGACCGCTGTGCTCCCGGCTTCACGTATATGATACCCGCTGATCGAAATGGTATTCCATTTGGGAGTTTCCACTGCACACCATTCAAAAATATCCGTAATGATGCGCATGGAAGGCCGTGGCGGATAGATATATGTCCCGCGTGCCGCATATTCCTTCAGAATATCGTTTTGAATGGTACCAGTTAGTTTTTTTAAATCGGCGCCTTGTCTCTTAGCTATGGCAACATAAAACGCAAGCAGTATAAACCCCGTTGCGTTAATGGTCATTGACGTACTGATGTCCTGGAGCTTAATGTCTTTAAACAACGTCTCCATGTCTTCAATGCTGTTAATAGCCACACCTACCTTGCCCACTTCACCTTCAGAAAGTTCGTGATCACTGTCATAACCAATTTGTGTGGGAAGGTCGAAAGCCACGCTCAGTCCCATTACACCCTGCGACAGCAGATAATGGTAGCGTTTGTTGCTTTCTTCTGCAGTGGAGAAACCGGCATATTGACGCATCGTCCACAACTTGCCAAGATACATGTCTGGCTGTACGCCGCGGGTGAAAGGAAAACTTCCCGGCATTTCTTCGTCTGCGCCTGACCGGTAGTCAGCGGCTGTGTACAGCTGTTTGAGTTCTATGCCCGAGTCGGTGTAACGTTGCTTTTCACTCATAATAAAACCCTCATTTCATTATTTTCTTCGCCTCAAAGCTCAGTGCTTCCTGCACGAGTGCATGCATCGATCCGTTTGGCTGCTGCACTACAAAATCCAGAATGCTGCGATTCAGGTCCGTCCCGCTTGCCTCTGAGGGCAATACACCGGCAATCTGGTTGATAAGATGAATATTTTGCTCTTTCAGATTTCTTACTGCTTCCCAGGCTTCGGAGCTCACGTAGATCTGCTGCGAAAGATTGTGATCAAATTCCTGTCGTATCGTTTGTGTAAGCAACTGCTGCATCTCTGACTTTCCGAGACCAGGCTGATTGCTTCTTGATACCAGCGAAGGAATAGAGATCCTTTCTGCTAGTATCACAAGTCTTTCATAGGCTTGCAACTGAAGGCTGCCAGACGGTGAGGTAGCCACTGTTTTCGGACCGGCTGTGCTCCCCAGTGATTTTTTGTCTTTGAGATAAAAAAGATAGTAAAGACCTCCTATGAGAACAATCAGCCCGACGGCTATATAAACCATTGTCGACGTATCCATAAACTATTATTTGTAAAGCGAATATAGGGAAGGTTGGGTCATATTTGTAAACCAGGCATTCTCTCGATTTCCACGCGTAATTCCTTGTTGTCGGCGAGGATCATGAGTGTATCATTTTCTTCTAAATTGGTGGATCCGCTCGGCTGGATATATTTCCCGTCGCGGCGGAGCAACACAATATAAGTTGATTTGGGGAAGGTCAGTAACTCGCGTCTTCGTTTGTTATCAGGTAAGTAAGACTGATGGTGAGCACATAAGCGATTGGATCATTGATGCCGCTTTCCAGTTCAAGCGTAGGTCTTATCTGGCCTTCACGCCGGGTATGTGGGAGATTTTTGGACTGTCAGAATAGATTCCAACGATGCCTTCAGAGCCGGCGAGCATGCCTGTCAGCAAGAAAAGCAGTAAAACCGGTATTCCAAGCTGATTTGCCGTTTTGCTGGTAATGAGACTCGCAATGAGCAGAAGCTAACCAATGAGCAGAATATTTTCCGGAGTAAGCAGCATGGTGATTCGGGTAAAAATAGGTCTTTGAAGTCAAAAAAAAACCTCCCCGATGAATCGGGGAGGTCCAATATTCTCAAGAAAACTTTTTACTATTTCGCCAGCGTTGTTGGCTTTATCAGCTTTGGTTTTTCTTCTTTAGCGGGAGCACCTGCCTCGCCAAGTGGTTTGTCCTTGGCAAAGTCGATAAGAATCGGCGCAGCTACGAAAATAGAAGAATAAGTACCGGTGACAACACCGATAAGCATTGCAAATGCAAAACCTTTGGTCACTTCACCACCTACCAGGAAGAGGATGAGCAAAGTAAGGAACACTGTCAAAGAAGTCATCAGCGTCCGACTTAACGTATCATTGATGGCTTTGTTGATGACAACCTTTTTGCTTTCTCCTTTCATCGTGTGACTGTACTCGCGTACCCTGTCAAATACAATAACCGTATCATTCATCGAGAAACCAATTACGGTCAGAATCGCAGCGATAAAGTGCTGATCAATTTCAAGCGGGAATGGAACGATGTCTTTGAAAAAGGAGAAAACGGCAACGGTTACAAGTATATCATGCAGAAGGGCCACGATCGTTCCGAGGGAATATCTCCAGTCGCGGAAGCGGATAAAGATATAAACGCAGATGATCAGCAGCGACCAGAAGGTTGCCCATTGTGCACCTTTTTTAAGGTCATCAGAAATTGTTGGGTCAACTTTTTTTGAACCCTCAACATAGTTGATGGTAGAAAACTCTGCGAATCCAAGATTTGCGGGCAGGTATTTTTTGAGACCGGTAAAAAGCGTTTTACGAACGTCTTCATCAGCGTTTTGCTCAGCAACTTTATAATCTGTTGTGATATCCAGCTTGCTGTTGCTGCCGTAAGTCTTGATCACCGGTGTCTCTACAAATACCCCCTGGAGGTCTTTGCGGATGTCCTCGATATTTACAGGCTTGTGGAAGTTTACGATAAAGCTTCTTCCGCCTTTGAATTCCACGCCGTACTTAAATCCATGAAAAAACGCAGCTACACCTATCAGTAGTACCACTACCGAAATTGCGTAAGCAACTTTTCTGTATTCAATAAATTTGAACGCAGCGTGTTTGAAAACACCGCGGCTTACAGAAGTGAAGTATTTGAAATGGCGATTTTTGTTTGTCCAGAAATCTGTAATCAATCTGGATACGAGGATACCGCAGAACAAAGACAGCACGATACCGAGCATCTGTGTGGTTGCGAAACCGAGTACGGGACCCAGACCGAAATAGAAAAGTATTGCAGCTGTGAGGAAGGTGGTAACGTGCGCATCCAGTACCGGCGCCAGTGATCTTCGATAGCCGTCTTTTACTGCCTGCTGATAACTTTTGCCACGCGTGAGCTCGTCTTTTATTCTTTCAAATATGATAACGTTGGTATCCACGGCCATACCGATTGTGAGTACAAGACCCGCAATACCTGCGGCGGTCAGTGTTGCTCCGAAGGAACTCAGTACACCTACCGTAAAGAGGAGATTAAGAATCAATGCAATGTTCGCAACCCATCCTGCAGTATTATAATATACCAGCATGAGTATGAAGATTACACCGAATGATATGAGAAACGCCATGCTGCCGCCTCTTACGGCTTCAGCACCGAGTGTTGGTCCTACTGTTTGTTCCTGCACAATCTTAGCCGGTGCATTCAGCTTACCGGATTTCAGAATGGCAGCAAGATCCTGTGCTTCCTGCACAGCATAATTTGCATTTTTGCCGCGACCCATCGTTATGCGTGATTCACCACCGGTGATTGCATTTTCAACGTATGGTGCAGAGTAAACGATGTCATCCAGAACGATGGCAATCGGCTTTCCTTTGCTTGCTCCTGTCATGTCTGCCCAAAGTTTGCCACCAGTCTTGTTCATCGACATGGTAACAATTACTTCGCTCGTTGTAGGGTCGAAGTTCTGTTCAGCATCTACAATCATGTCACCTTCAATCCTGGCTTTTTCCTGACCTGGAATGGTTTTGATGGCATAGAGGCGCAGGTAATTTTGTTTTACACCGGCATCGTCGATTTCTTCCTTGCCCCAGAGGAACTTGATATTTGTGGGAAAGTTTCTTGCAACCACGGGGTTTGCGAGGTAAGAATTGATGGTGCCAGTATCACCGATTGGAACGATGCCGACATAGTCAGGCAGTCGGTCATTCGGATTTTTCATCTGCTGCGCCTGTTGGATAGCAGGGTAGAAGGCTACGAGTAATTTGTTTTTGTTTGCATCGGCAGCGGCTGTTGGCAGCGTGCCTTTTGCTGTGTCCGCTTTTTTATTCAGTATTGCGCCGAGTCCGCTGTCGCCGGGTGTTGTAGCTGTAGTATCTGGAGTGACTGCAGCAACAACCGGAGCAGACGTATCCGTTTTTTTGCCTCCATTGAGATATTCCTCCAGTGCTTTGTCGGCATTCTGCACAGGACCTGCGATTTCTGAAATATTATATACTTCCCAGAACTGAAGGTTGGCAGTGCTTTGCAAATATTTACGAACCCTTTCAGGATCATTTGCACCAGCAAGTTCAACCGTAATGATCCCGCGGTTTTCGTCGAGATTCATATTTGGCTGCGAAACGCCGAACTTGTCAATACGCTTGCTGAGTACACCATAAGTCTGCTGCATAGCTGCATTGGCCTGCTCACGAATATAATTTTCCGTGGCATTATCAGATGCATCGCTTTTCAGTTTGTTGCGTGTGCTGTTGCTGAAAAGGGCGGCAAGTTTCTGACCTGGATTTACATCCTGAAATGATTTGATAAACAAAGAGATGAAGTCTGCATCGCTGTTGACTTTTCTTCTTTTTGCTTCGTCAAGGGCTTTAACCAGCTTGGGGTCGGTAGAGTTGTTGGAGAGGGCTTTTATCAAGCCGGTAAGTTCGATGTCAAGCGTTACGTTGATACCACCCTGAAGGTCAAGACCGAGAAGCAATTCGTTTTCTTTCGCTTTCTGATAGCTGTGGCCAAACCAAGTGATGCTCTTGTCACGAGTGCTGTCGAGCAAACGGCGCAGTCTTTCTTTTTCTGCCTGTGCGATAGTGTCGCGATAAAGGGTTTGAATGTCCTGGTTTCCAGGGTATTTAACCTCTGCGGCGGGGTAGGCCCTGTTAACATACTGCTTAGCCTTATCTGCCATTGCATTTTCATGCTTGTTCACAAACCAGGTGAACGAAAGCTGATATGCCGAGATAAGGATCAGGAACCCGGCAAAAATGGCCACCAAAATTCTCATTGGACTTCTGTGTTTGGTTTACAAAATTTTAAAGAGGGGCAAAGATAGGGTTTTGAAACTGAACGTGGAAGAGTAAAATAAGCGAAAAACAGGCCTTTTTGCATAGCGATAACTGCTTATTTTTGAAGGATGAATAAGCTTTCGACAGCCGCTTTTTCGGTCCTGATTTTTCTGGGTTCGGGTTGCAGTCCTCAGAAAAAACTGGCCAGCCAGCCAAAAGCACCCGTCCCCGCACCAATGGAAGAACAAAAACCACCTGTAAACCCGGCACCGGAACCCAAAACCGACCCTTTTCTGGAGGATATCCTTAAAAGCAATCCGTTTTTCGACAGCATCCGGCTGATGAGAAAAGAGTGGAAGGTGCAGATAATTTACACACAGATTGACCGGACAGCCAACAATATCCCGGTTTTTAAACCATTTTATTTCAATTACGAGCCATCAGAATATATTTATCCGGCTTCGACAGTGAAATTGCCGGTGGCGCTTCTTGCCCTGCAGCGGCTCAATGAAATGAAATTTCCGGGTATTGACCGAAATACGGCCATGGTGACGGATGCGGAATATTCCAAACAGACACCAGTTTATAACGACCCCACCACGTCAGACGGCAAGCCTTCAATAGCACAATACATCAGGAAAATTCTTTTGGTGAGCGACAATGATGCATACAACCGGCTCTACGAGTTTCTCGGCCAGGAATATATCAACAGTCAGCTTGCCCGGCTGGGGTATACCAGTGCTGAGATAGTTCATCGACTGGAAGTTTTTCTTACACCCGATGAAAACCGCCACACCAATCCCGTTCGTTTTATCGGTCCCGCAGGAAATGTCATTTTTACCCAGCCGATGAAATTCAACGAAAAAACTTTTCCTCCCCGCAATGACTTTATTGGAACTGCCCACTATAAAAATGGCGAACTCGTAAATCAGCCATTGAATTTTTCGGCGAAAAACAAACTCTCGCTGGATGACCTGACCGGCATACTGAAATCGGTATTGTTTCCGGAAACTCTACCTGAAAAACAAAGATTTGGATTAACCGCCGACGACTATGCCTTTGTGCGGAAATACATGTCACAGTTTCCCTCAGAAACCCGGACTCCCGAGTACGATACGGCCACTAACTGGGATGCCTATGCGAAATTTCTTCTTTATGGTACAGAAAAGGGAAAGCTTCCAAAAAATATCCGCATTTTCAATAAGATTGGCGATGCTTATGGTTGTCTCACAGACGCTGCTTACATCGTTGATCTTGACCGCAACATAGAATTCATGCTGAGTGCGAGGATTTACTGTAATCGTGACGGCGTCCTGAACGATGATAAATACGATTACGATGCAATTGGTTTTCCATTCATGAAACAATTGGGCAAAACTGTTTATGATTTTGAAGTCAAACGATCCAGACCGGTAAAGCCGGATCTTTCAAAATTTAAGATTGTATATGAAAAGTGAGGTGAGTAGATTTAAACTGATGGTTTGCATTGCGTTGCTCGCAGGCCTTGTATCGTGCAAAAAAAGCGGTACCACTCCCGCAAGGTTTCTCGTGCACAATGCATCCTGGTCTGCAGGAGCGATCAGTGCTTTGTGGAATGGTCAGGATATTACCGGCAATGGGTTGTCGCAAGGTTCGACAACAGGTCTTCCCGGGTTTCCATATCAATTATTGCCGGGTGGTACGAATCTGTTTGCAATAAAAGAGGGTACCACAAAATTGCTCGAGAAGAATCTTTATGTGAAGCCGGGTATCGGTCAATCATTGTTTTTTTACGACAGTTCGCCGTTATTGCCGGAACTCAAAATTGTATTTCTTACCGATGATCTTACGCTTCCTGACAGCGGCAATTCAAAGATCCGGTTTATCAACTTTGTTCCGGACACTTCATTGCGGGTCGATTTCTCGGTGGTATCGGCAACGGATAGTATACGTCTCGACAGCGCCTCACAATTCATAGAGCTGCGGGCTTTTAATTCATACGAGGTTTTCAATGTGTATAAGGTCGCAAAAAATTACACCGTTATGATCAGGAAATCCGGCACGGGAGAGTTGTTGTCTTCTATACCTGATTTTCCTTTTGAATCAAAAGGTGTGTACTCCATTGTTTTTTCCGGACTGCCAGGAGGAACGGGTGGATCTACATTCAGGCTTTCTGTCATACCTCACAGAAGTCAGTAGTAAAACGAACATTTGTTACTTAGCTCAATCACTCATTTACTTACATTTGCGTCTTTCGCAAAAGAAAGCAACTATAAACCATGCAATTATCATCAAGACTCCAACGCTTCAATGAACCGGAAACACTTAAAATGGCCAAACTTGGCAGAGAACTTCGCGCCAAAGGAATTGACATCATAGATCTCAGTCTCGGGGAACCCGATTTTGATACACCGGTACATATAAAGGAAGCGGCGAAGAAAGCGGTTGATGACAATTATTCTCATTACACTCCTGTTGCCGGTTATATGGATCTGCGCGAAGCGATATGCACCAAGCTGAAACGTGACAGCAACCTCGATTACAAACCCGAAAACATCATCACTTCCACCGGTGCAAAACAGAGTATTGCAAACCTGGTAATGACCATCGTGGATACCAACGATGAGGTAATCATTCCAACTCCTTACTGGGTTACTTATTCTGAAATCGTAAAGCTCAGCGAAGGCATACCGGTTCTTGTACATACTTCACTCGAAAGTGGTTACAAGATTACGCCCGCGCAGCTTGAAGCGGCCATTACACCAAAGACCAGGCTGTTTATGTTTTCATCTCCAAACAACCCGACCGGGTCGGTTTACAGCAAAGAAGAACTCAGCGGACTGGCGGAGGTTTTCAAAAAATATCCTGATGTATTTATCATGAGCGATGAGATATATGAATACATCAATTTCGTTGGGAAGAATGAAAGCATTGCTCAGTTTGATTTTCTAAAAGATCGTGTAGTGATCGTAAACGGACTCAGCAAGGGATATGCAATGACCGGATATCGCCTGGGCTATATTGCGGCACATCCGGATGTGGTAAAGGGTTGTGAAAAATTGCAGGGTCAGTTTACCAGTGGCACGAATGCCGTGACTCAGAGAGCGGCCATCACAGCTTTGCTTTCTGATCTTCGCCCGACTACCGAAATGGTAAAGGAGTTTGAAAGAAGGAGAAAGCGCGTCCTTGAATTGCTGAAAGAAATTCCGGGCATTGTTTGTTCTGAACCAGACGGCGCATTCTATGTATTTCCTGTGGTGAGTTCCTACTTTGGAAAGTCAGACGGACAGGAAACCATCAAAGATGCCGATGATCTTTGTATGTACCTGCTCAATAAGGCAAATGTGTCCACTGTTACCGGTCGTGCCTTTGGTGAACCGACATGTATCCGGATCTCGTTTGCAAACAGCATGGAAAAAATTGAAGAAGGTTACCGCAGAATGAAGGAAGCCTTTTTGAAATTGAAATAAATCAAGCCATAACTGATATCATTCCAAGTGCTGGTTCAGCCAGTTGCGGAAGTCCTGTTATTTTCATAAATGGCAGGACATCTTTTTTTCTCCAGCTTTTTGTGAATAGCTTCCAGGCTATCTCGCCGTCAAGAATTAATTCGGCCTCGGGACAGTCTAATTCATCCACGAGAATCCAATTGTCTTCTTGTTTTAAAAACCAATCTCCGCCGCCCTCTCCGGTGATGGTGAATTTCAACCCCACGCCCTCAGGAAATTTTACATCGCGATAGGTGTGCGGGAGGGCGCGCATACAGGTATCCAGAAAAGGATAATAAAATTCCTTTGTCATGATGCTTTCTTTGCCTGTGGCATCCCTGATTTGTTGCTGATGATGCCATTTTTCGGTATACTCCCTGGCAATATGAAACCAGTTTTTTGATTTGTGCTCACCTGCCCATGACACTGGAAAGATGGCTGTTTCCTGAGGATCAAGTTCAGCAATTAGCCTGGTATATTCTGGTCCGGTTTGCCGCAAAAGATCGGTTAACAATTCCGGGCTGACTCTTCGCATTGCATTCACCCATTCTGCATTTATCCTGTTGAGATATTCTACGATGTCCTGGTGGCTGCTGATTGGAGTGTCGATTGGAGGTTGATATCCGTCACGCATCATAGAGATCAATCTGATGTTTCCATCGAGGAGGTGGGCGGCAATGTCGCGGACTTTCCATTTTTTCGCAACTGTAGGCAGGTCCCATTCATCCGGTCGAAGGGAGGTTAGCAGCTCAACCAGGTTATTGTCGAGCGGTGCAAATAAATGAAGGGTTTTTATTTCTGTCACACGCATATCCGCAAAACTAAATCATCTGTTGTATTTTTATCGCCATGACTCCTGCTGAAAAATTAGAAATGTTTCGGAACCGGCTGACCAAACAGCTGAGGCATTTGTCGAAACTTGCAAGACGCCAGCAGATATCCTGCTACAGGCTGTATGATCGCGACCTGCCGGAGTTCCCATTGATAATAGATGTGTATGAGGATAAGCTTTATGTAGCTGAGTACCGCGCGCACCACAGCCTTTCTGAAGAAGAGTATGAGGAATGGCTGGAGCAGAGTCTGCTGATTGCGGGCACTGTAACTGGTGTGGAGCAGGAAAAGATATTTGTAAAGCAGCGTCAGCGAAAAGCAGGCCGACTCGGACAGTATCAGAAGACCGGCGATGTGAAAACGTTTTTTGATGTGATGGAAGGAGGGTTGAAATTTCGTGTAAACCTCACTGACTATCTCGATACCGGTTTATTTCTTGATCACCGGGTTACCCGGGAGATGGTTAGAAAGGAATCTGCTGACAAGAATGTCCTGAATCTTTTTTGCTATACGGCATCATTTTCTGTCTATGCTGCTGCCGGCGGCGCTTCGAAGGTTACATCGGTAGATTTAAGCAATACTTATCTGAACTGGTCGAGAGAAAATTTTTTGCTCAATGGATTTAACGATCCAACGAGATATGAATTTGTGCCGGCCGATGTGCTGCAGTATCTGGATGAGCTGAAGATCAGCAGCTATGATATCATTGTGCTTGACCCGCCTACATTCAGCAACAGCAAAAAAATGATTGATTTTCTGGATGTGCAGCGCGACCACGTTGATATGATCAATAAGTGTATGCAGATTCTGAAACCGGGAGGGGTATTGTATTTCAGTACCAATTACCGCAAGTTTCACCTGGAAACTGAACTTATAAACGCTTCTGTCATAAAAGATATTACGAAACAAACCACGCCTTTTGATTTTGAAGGTAAGTTGTTGAGGTATTGTTATAGGATTAGTAAGAATAGTTGATTAGATGATCAGTGGTCCGTCATGTCGAGCGCAGCCGAGACATCCCCTGCTATTACTCCGAGTACCGGCTGGGGATGCCTCGACTTCGCTCGGCATGACAGCACTCCGCAGAGTGCCACTACAAGCTATCAACCATCAACTACCAGCTTTCTTCTTCCCCCTTTAAACTTTCAACTTTTAACTCTTAACTCTCTATCTAATTCCACCACCTGCTCAATGATACTTCGCTGACCATCGTTGACTATAACGGCGTCGCATAAACGCATTTTGATATTTTCATCCAGTTGTTTAGTCATTCTTGCCAATACATCTTCCCTGGTGATTCCGTCACGGTTCATGGTACGCTGTATGCGCAGGGAAAGCGGGGCAGACACGCCAATGATGAAGTCCAGATATCCGGCGCCGCTTTCAAAAATCAGGGCCGCTTCTTTTATTGCATAGGGAGAATCCTGCTTTTCCAGCCATTCTTCGGCGTCGCGGATAGTGGCAGGATGCACCACCCTGTTCAGCGATTTTAATTTTTCGGCATTGCCAAAAACCTGCTCCGCCATCCACTTGCGGTTGAGTTTTCCTTCTGTGTAGGATGCTTCACCGAAAGCGTCCATGATGGCTGTCCGGAGCGTGAGATCCTCATTCATCAGCCTTTTAGCAGCGTCATCGGCATAATAGACAGGTATGCCAAGGGTTTCGAACACCTTTGCCACAGTAGATTTCCCACTGCCAATTCCACCTGTCAGACCTACTCGGACCATATGGGGTTTTAAAAATAAAAACCGGGCGCGTATGCACCCGGTTCAAAGATATTATTTCAATTCTATTCGCTTACTTTTTCTCAACTACTACGCCTGCAGGCTTGTTGATCTGCTGGCTCCATTCGATGCTGATAGCGCTTTTTTCAATTTTCATATAGCTACCCGGACTTGTTTCGAGATTGATAGTCGTGTCTTCCACCTTGTTAACAGTACCGTGTATACCCGCGATGGTTACAACCTTATCGCCCTTCTGGAGATTGGTTTGAAATTCCTTCGCCATTTTTGCTTTTTTTGCCTGGGGACGAATCATGAACAGCCAGAAGACAAGGATCATACCGCCCAGTAATACCATCGAAAACCAGCTGCTTTGTCCGCCTGCTGCCTGTAAAAAAATCAAAGTTTGTGTCATGATAAACGTAATTTCTATTTTAATAATTGACGCGAAAGTAAGGCATTGACCCCACTATTGCTTTTTGATAACATCTACATTGAAAACAAGTTCATGATTCTGCACGCCTTTCGTATTGGTTAACACATAGATGCTTTTGTGCTGCAAACCCGTTTTTCCGTTGCTGTCGAACGAACCCACAATTTCCCCTTCTCCACCCGGAGCGATCGGTTCTTTTGGCGGTTCGGCGGCTGTGCAACCACAACTGGCGCGCACGCTTTCGATCACGAGCGGCTTATTGCCGGTATTTTTGAAACGGAATTTTACCTCGAGTTTCTGGCCCTCATTCATTTTGCCATAGTCCCTGGTTTGCTCAATCCATTGGATAGAGGTGAAGTTGGCGCTGTCCGGGGAGCTGTTTACCAGGCCTGTCTGTGTAGGCGCCGTTTTCACATTGGCATTTGCATCAGCCTGGTTGTTGCAGGCAGCAGCAGAAATCGCGACTGCCAGGAATAATACAAGTCTCATGAGTTGTTTTTTTTGAATGCCACTTTGTGCATCCTTTCATCAGTTAAAAGGTCCTTATGAATATTGTCGAGAATGCCGTTGACGAACTGACCGCTTTGCTGGGTGCTGTAATCCTTTGCCAGGTCTATGTATTCGTTAATGGTGACTTTTGGCGGAATGGTTTCGAAGTAAAGAAATTCGCAAACCCCCATCTTCATCAGAATCATATCCAGCAGGGCAATTCGCTCGGGATCCCAGTTTTTCAGCTTTGGCTTAATCATGTCCATGGTGAGCTCCTTCTTTGTAATCACCGCATTCAGCAAATCTTTTGCAAAAAGCAGTTTGTCTTTGCTCACCAGCTCCATAAAATCTACCGCACCGGGCTTCTGAAGAAATCCGAGCACCAGCTGATTCACCATATCGCAGTCATCATCCCAGTTTGTATAGAGTTCTTCCACATGATCGGTGAAGTTTTCGTCGGGCAGCATCAGGGTGCTGAAAATATACTCCAGCATCTGTTTCTCTGCCCTTGGGTTCCTGCCCTGTTCAGCGATATAGACTTTGTATTCTTCGCTGTCTTTCAGGCCCAGGTACAATCTTTTGATCTGGTCCTTATCGGCGAGGAGAGATGGCTTGTCGATTCTTACCGCTTCCTTATAGGAGCTGTCCTCCATGATCTTCCAGAGGAGTTCGTTGCCGGCAAGTTTTGTATTTACGTTCAGATCGGCTTCGGTCGGAAGGTGTTTCCCGGCTCTTTTACGCGAATCGGTCTCCGCATACCTGGCTACTTCTGTCAGCACATGTACAAGATAAACAAGAAGGCCCCTCGACTGGTCAAAATGCTTCTGTAAAATCCTGAGAGGTTCGTCAGGTTTCACCTCGCTATCCATGGTCTCCACGGCATAAAGCGTTTGCATCACTTTCACACGGATATTTCGTCTGCTGATCATCTGTTAAGAACTTATTTGAGCGGCCAAAAGTACTTAATAATTATCAATTCCTGCCTGCAAAACTGTCAAACCGCACCCGGCGACTGCCAAGAAGCCGCTAGATTCTGCCATCATTTCAATTTTTAGCCTTATTGGAACAATTGGTATAAAATTCGATTAGCTTTGCCCGCCCCGGATAAGGGACACTCTCTTGCCGGGCATTCATTTCAATAAATCAAAAAACCATAACATTATGGCCAAGAAGTTAAGCATCACTCCTTTGCACGACAGGGTGGTAGTAAGACCCGCCGCTGCTGAAGAAAAAACTGCAGGTGGTATCATTATCCCTGACACAGCAAAAGAAAAACCTCAGCGTGGAACGGTAGTAGCTGCCGGACCAGGCAAGAAAGACGAGCCGGTAACTGTGAAAATCGGCGATACTGTCCTTTACGGTAAATATGCAGGCACTGAACTGAGTGTGGAAGGCGAAGACCTTCTCATCATGCGGGAAAGCGACATCCTGGCAATTGTGTAATTCATTCCATTAAACATTATCAAATTATAGAGTATGGCAAAGCAATTATTCTTTGACATTGAAGCAAGAAATAAGATGAAGAAGGGCGTTGACATTTTGTCAAACGCGGTAAAGGTGACCCTGGGGCCAAAAGGCCGTAATGTGGTTATCGAGAAAAAATTTGGTGCACCTTCAGTTACCAAAGACGGTGTTACCGTTGCCAAAGAAATCGAACTGGAAGACCCTATCGAGAATATGGGTGCTCAGATGGTGAAGGAAGTAGCGTCAAAAACTGCTGACATTGCAGGTGACGGTACAACCACAGCTACTGTGCTCGCACAATCAATCATCAGCGAAGGCCTGAAAAACGTTGCTGCCGGTGCAAATCCAATGGATTTGAAACGTGGCATTGACAAGGCAGTTGCGAAAATCGTTGAAAACCTGAAAGCTCAATCACAGGCTGTAGGCAACGAAAGCAAAAAAATCCAGCAGGTTGCATCTATCTCTGCCAACAACGATGAAACAATCGGTAAACTGATTGCAGAAGCATTCGGTAAAGTTGGTAAAGAAGGCGTTATCACTGTTGAAGAAGCAAAAGGCACCGACACAACAGTTGATGTTGTAGAAGGTATGCAGTTTGATCGCGGTTATATCTCTCCATATTTCGTTACAAACAGCGAAAAAATGGAAGCTGAACTGCAGAACCCATACATTCTTATCTACGATAAGAAAATTTCTGCAATGAAAGATATCCTTCACATTCTTGAGAAAGTTGCACAGGGTGGACGTCCGCTCCTGATCATCGCAGAAGATCTCGAAGGCGAAGCACTTGCAACACTCGTTGTAAATAAACTTCGTGGTACCATCAAAGTTGCAGCTGTAAAGGCTCCGGGCTTTGGCGACCGCAGAAAAGAAATGCTTCAGGACATCGCTATCCTTACAAAGGGTATCGTTATCTCTGAAGAGCAGGGTTACAAACTGGAGAATGCAGACCTCAGCTACCTGGGTTCAGCTGCTTCAGTAACGATTGACAAAGACAACACAACTGTTGTTGGCGGCAAAGGAAAGAAAGATGATATCGTTTCCCGCGTAAATCAAATCAAAGCTCAGATCGAGTCTACTACCTCTGACTACGATAAAGAAAAACTTCAGGAGCGTCTTGCGAAACTCGCTGGTGGTGTAGCCGTACTTTATGTAGGTGCTGCAACAGAAGTTGAGATGAAAGAGAAGAAAGATCGTGTGGACGACGCTCTTCATGCAACACGTGCTGCAGTTGAAGAAGGTATCGTACCAGGCGGTGGCATCGCTTATATCCGTGCTACAGACGCGCTGGACAAGCTGAAAGGCATCAATGAAGACGAAACAACCGGTATCGCCATTGTAAAACGTGCACTGGAAGAACCAATTCGCCAGATCGTTGCAAACTGCGGACTGGAAGGTTCTATCATCATTCAGAAAGTGAAAGAAGGCAAAGGTGACTACGGTTTCAATGCAAGAACCGAAGTTTACGAAAACCTCTTCAAGGCAGGTGTTATCGACCCAACCAAGGTTACACGTATCGCATTGGAAAATGCTGCATCAATCGCAGGAATGTTGCTGACCACAGAGTGTGTCATTGCTGACAAGCCTAAGAAAGAAGAAGCACACAGCCATGGCGGCGGAGCTCCTGACATGGGCGGAATGGGATATTAATCTCTCAATTTTTTATACGGTCCCGTTGCTTTTGCAGCGGGACTTTTTTATTGCCCCTCTTTCATGGCAAGATATACGCCGTTTGTCCACCCGAACCCGTCCTGCAAGGCATATTCCCCGCCACCCGCCGCTGAATTATCAAACACATTGTATTTCTCAGTCATCTTGCCTGTGGCTTCAAATACCGCCTCATTTGCAGAGATCCAACGTGTGCGGATTTCCTCGGCAAGCGTTGCGAGTCCATAATTTTTCAATCCTCTGAACGCAATCCATTGTAATGGTGCCCAACCATTGGGGGCATCCCATTGCTGTCCGGATCTCACCAGCGTGGTTGTCAATCCGCCTTTTTGAAGAAAGCTGTCCCCGAGAATATCGGCTGTCGCAGCCGCCGCAGCCGGACTAGCAATATTGATAAACAGTGGAAAGGCAGCTGCCAGAGTCTTCTGACGACATGGCTTTCGCAGCCGAAAATTGAAATCGTAATAGAACCCTTCTGATTCATTCAGCATAAAACTGTCTATTGCATTTTTGCGGGTTTCCGCATGTGCAAAGAATGTTGCCGACTGTTCAATATTTCGTTCAACAGCATAGGATTTTGCAATCGCCATTTCAAGATGCAATAAAAGGCAGTTCAGATCAACAGGTAGGATGTCTGTAGTGACGATTGATTCAAAACTTGTCCCGTCTTCAAACCAACGCGAACTGAAGTCCCATCCGGATTCTGCGCCAGCCCTCAGGTGACGGTACATTTCCTGCACCGGCCGGCCGGAAGTTTTGGCGAGTTCCACGTCTTCCCTGTAAGACTCTGGTCTGGGTGTATCGCTGTCATCCCAGTAGCGGTTGAGCACTGAACCATCTTCCAGGGTGACGGCACGGCTTCCATCCATCCACCAGCGGTATTCATTGAGTAGTGGTTGCAGGTATTCACTGAAAATGGCATCGCCCTTTATTCCGGCGAGCAACTCCACCATCAGCGCAAAAAATGGCGGCTGGGACCGAGTCATGTAATAACTGCGGTTGGCGTTTGGAATCAATCCATATTCATTCAAAAGAAAAGCAAAATTTCTGACCATGTTTTCGATCAGATCGATTCGTCCAGATGCTTTCAATCCAAGCATCGTAAAATAGCTGTCCCAATAGTACACTTCCCGGAACCTGCCTCCGGGTACCACATAAGGGTAGGGAAGAGGAATCAAAGAAGGCTCGGTGCCTGCCGATGTTTTTGTAAGCTTCTCCCACAATCCATTTATATGATCTGTGACAGACATGGAGCTATCAGAATGATATTCGGTTGTTTCGACGGTGGGGCTGACGAAATGTTTCGACACAAAGTCCTTGAGAATGAAGCGCGGCTCATTTTTTTCTTTTTCAAAAAGTTTCGCAATGGTGGCAAGGTCGGTTTTCAAATCGCAGTCCGGAAAGGTCTTGCCGTCTTCGAAAATCTGATTCATCTGCACGGCCGAAAACAGTTCGGCCTCGTCAAATAGTTGCGCTGAAATTTTTTTCATTATCCACCCGTGTTTAGGGTTTGAGTTTGTTTTTTCTGAAGACGGTTGAATGCAATGAGTGCGAAAAGTAAAATTGTCATGGGTACAAGCGAAAAATAAAATGCCTTTTCTCCGCCATATGATTCGAAGAGGTGACCGGTAATGATAGATCCCGTTGTGCCGCCGAGTGCCGAAAAAATGACGATGAGTCCTGACATCGGGCCGTGTTTCGGCGGAGGAAGAGTGCTGAGAATGGCTGAGTTGATGGAAGGGTAAATCGGCGCGATAAAAAATCCGATCAGCGGAAAGATAAATGCAGCAAATGGTGCGGTTGTCCAGCCTGTGGTCAGCGATGCATCAGCGGTTTTCGCGAGCGGGATGGCGATCAACACCAACGCCGCTGCACAAACGAGGCAGCCAATTAAAACGTAGAGCCAGTGCACTCTTCGCAGCACGAAACCCGCGAAAAATCTGCCAAGCGCCGTAGCTGCTGCGAGTATACTGGCCATCGCAATACTCAGAGATCGCGGCAGATGCAGCACCTGGTTGTTGTATGTGGGGAGCCAGCTCATAATGCTCTGCTCGAGAAAAACATAGAGAAAAGCACTGATGATAAAAACAAGTACCAAAGGTTTTATGGCAAGTGCGATCATGTCAACAAAATCTTTCACCGGAGACTTTGTTTCCGGGGCCTTTACTGCAGACTCGTCAAGCGGCGCAGCCATGAGTAATACAAATGCAATCGCCGCGATGGCAGCAAGCAGGTAATAAACTTTTAACCAGGACGTGGAGGAGGGATTGCTGTCATCTACAAATGCACTGAATATCAGGTTGCCGCTCAGAATACCGACCATAAAAAAAGACTCTATGAAATTCATAAAGCTCGCATGGTCTTTCTTGTTATTCGTTACCAGTCCAATGGTGGCAAATACAGACACTTTGATCAGTGCAAAACTCGCCCCGGTGGCTGCAAAGAGTAATTTTGTCATGGCGAAGCCCGGAATGACCGGCATTAATAAGCAAACCACTGTTACGAATGCAAGCGCAATCAGCATCGCACGCTTGTAGCCTATGCGGGTGAGAAATGTGGCGACAAAAAAGGAAACAAAAGCAATGGAAAGATCCTTGAAAGCTTCCAGCACACTGGCAGATGAAGGGGATACATTATAATTACTTTGTACCTGGAGAATAACAGTGCCGACACTGTTTAACAGAATAGCAAAAACAAAATAATTGAGAAAAAGGGAGGCCTTGATTTTCCAATTTCGCATGGCAGCAGTTTTGTATGAAGTTGGATTGAATGTAATAAAGATAACTTTGTGAAATGAATTATCTGCGGGAATTCTATCAATCCGTTGTGGCAGGGTTGCGAATCCGGCTCAACCGGGTGCAGTATCTCGTGCTGATGTCAATCTTTGTAGGCATGGTGTCAGGGCTGCTTTCTGTAATATTAAAGACGCTGGTGCATTACCTGCAGCAGTGGGTTGGCGGCTTTCCATATGCTATCTTTTTTCTCATAGCGGGACTCCTGGTTTCCGTTTTCATGGTCAGACATTTTTTCCGGGGGCATCTCGAGAGAGGAATAGCAATGGTTTTAAAAGCCGTCGCCCGGAAATCTTCTTTCATACCGGTAAGCCACACCTATTCTCATGTTGTCACCAGCGCGTTTACAGTGGGACTGGGTGGGTCTGTTGGACTTGAAGCACCTATTGTTGCCACCGGTGCTGCGGTAGGGAGCAATATTGCCAGGATAAATGATTTCAACTACCAGGAAAGAAGTTTGCTGATTGCATGCGGAGCTGCGGCTGGTATCGCTGCTGTTTTTAATGCGCCGGTTGCAGGAGTGATTTTCGCGATGGAGGTGTTGCTTGCCGAGACGGGTGTAAGTTATTTTATTCCGCTTATCATATCAGCAGTAACAGGCGCTTTGTGTTCCAGGATTATTTTGGAGGAGTCGATTTTGTTCAATTTTGTTCTCAAACAAAATTTCAACTACTACAATGTTCCTTTCTATATTCTGCTTGGCGTGGCCTGCGGCTTTGTTTCGCTCTATTATGCAAGAGTTTTCAAGAAGACAGAACATACTATTCAACAATTTCAAATAAATCCCTACCTGAAAGCGGGGGTTGGAGGATTATTGCTTGTAGGTATCTGTTATTTGTTGCCGCCCCTTTTTGGCGAAGGTTATGAAACCGTGAAAGTGCTTGCCAACGGATTGCCTGGACCCGAGACCGATGGAGAAACGCTGTCTGCGAGAATGAATGAGAATTGGAAGCTGCTGTTGTTTACGGGTGCGGTCTTTCTTCTGAAACCACTCGCGGCTGCTATCACAATCGGCAGCGGAGGGAACGGAGGAAATTTTGCGCCTTCGCTATTTGCTGGTTCATACCTGGGATTTTTCTTTTCGCGGCTGGGAAATACGATGCAGAAATGGTACCTGTTGCCGGAAGGAAATTTTAGTCTGGTTGGTATGGCAGGTTTGTTGAGTGGGGTTATGTATTGCCCGCTCACTGCGATTTTTCTTATTGCAGAAATTACAAATGGCTATGGTTTATTTATTCCTTTGATGATAGTGTCTTCGATTTCCTACTTTATTGTCAGACACTACGAGCCCTATAGTATGGACACCAAACAGCTTGCTTTGGAAGGACAGATTTTCACGCATAAAAAGGAAGAAAACATGCTTGCGTCTATGTCTTTGTCAGAATTGCTGCAGGACAAGTATGAGTCGGTCAGCATCAATGCCAGCATGCACGAACTTTCAAAAATCATACAGCAAAGTGATCGCAATATTTTTGCCGTGCACGATAACGATGAAAGATTTGTAGGCATCATTGAATTGAATGATATTAAAAAAGAATTGTTCATGCCCGAACGTTTTGATCAGATAAAAATCCGCCAGCTCTATAAAAAAGCAGCAGGAGTGATTTATGACGACGAGGACATGAATAATGTGATGAAACGTCTCGACCTGTCCGGAAGCTGGTATCTGCCTGTGCTCACGAGGAAAAAAGTGTTCAAAGGATTTGTTTCCAAAACACGTGTTTTTAATAAGTACAGAGAAATTCTCGGACAGGAGAAAGAGATATTTTGATTTAACTTCACTTCATAAACTAAGGGTTATGCTCGAGGATATAAAAATATTATTGGTAGAAGATGAGAGAAAAATAGCGGATTCTTTAAAAAAGGGTCTTGAGGAAAACACCTATCATGTGGAAGTTGCATATGATGGTCTTATGGGGAAGAAATTATTTCAGACAGGCAGTTTCGATCTTGTGATCCTCGATGTGAATCTGCCGGGAATGAATGGCTATGATTTGTGTAAAGAGATCAGAGCTCAGAACGAACAGGTACCCGTTATCATGCTTACCGCACTCAGCGCGCTCGATGACAAGATAGAAGGGTTTGATGCCGGAGCAGATGATTACGTAGTAAAGCCTTTTGACTTTAAGGAATTGCTCGTGCGGATAAGAGCTTTGATGAAAAGGCTGAGACAGGTGGTGCCGGCAGGAAATACATTGCAGATTGGCGACCTGTCCATGAATCTCGATAGCAAGGAAGTCATTCGTGATGGCAAGTCAATTACCCTTACAGCAAAAGAATTTCAGCTGCTCGAGTACCTGGTCAAAAACAAGGGTCGGGTCGTCTCCCGTGCGGACATCGCGCTGAATGTGTGGGACATTGATTTTGATACCAAGACAAACGTAATTGATGTGTATGTAACTTTTCTGCGGAAAAAACTTGACAGGGATTTTCCCAATAAGCTCATCCATACCCAGGTCGGCATGGGTTATATCCTGAAAGAACTGTAGATGAATATTCGTTTCAAGATAACCCTGCTTTTTACCATTCTCGTAACGGGCATTCTCTCCCTGCTTAGCTATTCAATTTATTATTTCTCTGAGCGAAACCGGCAGGATAGTTTTAAGAAGCGTCTCAAAGGCGCTGCGGAAAGTCGCGCCAGGATGTATTCTTTGATGGGCTCGGTGTTAAGGACCGTTGACAGCAGCAGCAGCGGCATCATTCCAAAACGTTTTGTGGCAATCTATAACGTAGACGGACAACCGCTTTATGAATTCTTTGCTCCGGGTATGATTCGGATTCCGATTGACAGTGCCACTATTGAAGAGATACATGGGGCAGGTGAAAAGGTTTATAGTGCCGGCGAATTTGTTGTTGCGGGTATTTTTTACAAGGATGCTTCCCAACCTTTTCTTGTTTTCTTTGGTGGCGATGATCAGGATGGGAAGGCGAGAATAAGTGAACTCGGTAAAATCTTATTTTTCAGCTTACTGGCGGGCGTTTTTAGTACTTTGCTCGTGGGCTTTCTTTTTTCGTCCCAGCTGGTAAGGCCCATCAACCGCATCATTGGAGAGGTGAATGAGATTTCATCGAGCAATTTATCGCACAGAATTTACACCGGGGACAACCAGGATGAACTCTACCGGCTTTCAAATACTTTCAATGATTTGCTGAACAGGCTACAGGAATCGTTTACGCTGCAGCGAAGGTTTATATCCAACGCTTCGCATGAACTGTCTACGCCGCTCACATCCATTTCGAGCCAGCTGCAGGTGACATTGCATCGGGATCGCGACAGTGTAGAATATCGGAAGGTGCTGGTTTCTATTCAGGAAGATGTTGAGCAGATGAGGCAGTTGACAAAAAGTTTGCTCGAGATTGCCAAAACAGGTTACCAGGGAAGTATTGAATTGAATGAGGTGAGGATTGATGAAATAATATTCAAAGTTGTTTCTGATGTGAAAAAACTGAATGCCGCATATCAGGTTGAACTTGAAATTGGAGAGATGCCTGTTGAAGAAAAGGATTGCCTGGCCTATGGAAATGCAGATCTGTTATACAGCGCGTTGAAAAACATTACTGAAAATGGCTGTAAATATTCTCCTGATAAAAAGTCAGCAGTGGTCTTGAATTTTAGTCCGAATCAGATTCTGATCGAAGTAAAAAACAGGGGAGATGTAATAGCGGAAGAAGAGATTGAGCATATTTTTCATCCTTTTTATCGCGGATCCACTTCCGGCGAAGTAAAGGGTTTTGGCCTCGGCCTCGCCCTCGCCAGCCGTATCATTGGTCTCCACAAAGGCAGCATCCGCGTCACTTCCGATCTCGAAACCGGCACGATGTTTACGATTATGCTGCCGAGTCTGATGACTTACTATGAGTAAATTAGCAAATTGGAAAATTAGTAAATGAGCAGATGACGGAGATTCCCGCGCATTTGCTCATTTACTAATTTGCCAATTTTCTAATTTTCACGTGATTTTAACCCCCACTTAACCCTCACTTAACCCCGCGGGTGGACCTTTACCCTAATGTGTTATCCACATTTTTAGCATTACGTATGATATTTGTTAGGTATCGTGTACCTATCCTTTTAAAACAACATTGCCTATGATATCAGTTATAGTTCCAGCTCTGAATGAGGAACTGACAATTGCCAATGTGATAAGATATTGTCAGCAGTTTTCTCACGTTTCCGAAATCATCGTAATAGATGACAATTCTACAGACAATACAGCCTCGATAGCGGCAAAAGCCGGTGCAACGGTATTGACAAGCGCAAAGCCCGGAAAAGGTATCTCGATGGCTGAAGGAGTAGCAGCAGCGAAAAATGAAATTCTTGTATTTCTGGATGCTGATATCGACCCCTATCCAAAATCAACCATACCGCTACTCACGAGGCCCATCATCAGCGGCGAATTTGACTTTATCAAAGCCAATTTCACTCGCAACGCCGGTCGTGTGACCGAAATAATGGCAAAGCCACTGCTGGCGATATTTTATCCTGATCTGCTTTTTTTCTCACAGCCGCTGAGTGGTATGATCGCCGGAAGAAAAAAATTCTTCCAGAAAATTGATTTTTTCAATGACTACGGTGTTGATATTGGCATACTCATCGACATGTATCTCATGCAGGCGCGGATAAAGGAAGTCGAAATCGGATATCTGGAGAATAAAAGCAAGCCATGGCACGCACTGCCAAAGATGAGCCTCGAAGTGGCAAAAGCTATCGTGGCAAAAGCGACCCAACACCGAAAAGAAAAAGTGACCAGTTACACGGCAGATACACTGCACGCAATAGCCAGTAGTCTGGGCGCACTCATTCATCCTGAAAAAAAAGAGAAGATGCTGATTTTTGATATGGATAATACCATCCTCCGGGGCAGATTTATTGACGAATGCGCATGGGAGTATGGGTTTACTGATAAATTACAGAAACTGCGGGCAGAAGAAAAAGATCCCGGTACGCTGACCAAAAGGATTGCGCTGCTGCTGAAAGGACTTTCCATCTCGGACCTCCTTAAAACGGCCGCCCGAATTCCGATGGTAGACGACATCAATGAAGTAGTGAGACAATTTAAATCCAAAGGCTACAAGGTCGGGATCATCAGCGATTCCTACCAGGTGGTTACCAATTTTGTCCAACATAAAATTGATGCTGATTTTAATTATTCAAATCAGCTCGATTATTTCGAAGGCAGGGCAACGGGAGAGGTAAAGGTGCCATCCTATTTCTATCGCGGCAGTGAAAGCATCTGTGAACACCATGTGTGCAAAACCAATGCACTGCTTCATATATGCCGGGAGCAGGAAATCGCGGTAAGCGATTGCATCGTGGTGGGAGATAGTGAGAATGACCGCTGTATCATAAAAAATGCAGGTGTCGGGGTGGCTTTTTGTACAAATGATGACTTACTTACACTGATGGCCGATAAACACATTTCTGAGCCCAGTTTTGCGCCACTCCTTGGATTCACCTAGCTTTTAATTAACGTTTAATTGCCGGTACGGGCTTGTTTAGCAGCAAGATTGTAACTTTCTGACAGCACCTACCACCATGAAGAAACTTTTCAACAATCTTCTGGTTCCTGTTGACTTCAGCAGGAATACGGAACCGGCTATGCGCGAGGCTATCGAACTTGCGAATCAGTTTGAATGCAATATTCATGTGCTGTATGTTGAACCATCAAAATCGATCCTTCCTTTTTTTGATGATGGTGTGCCCCGGTCTGGGAAAAATGATCGGGCAGCCGCCCAGGCAGAGAACAAAATGATGGAACTGAGAAAGCAGTTCAGATTTGATTTGCAACCTCCTTTGTCCATGCATACTGCTGTGCAATCAGGAAACGTAGAAAGTGCCATTGTTTTTTATTCAATAAAGAATCAAATCGACCTGGTCATATTCAGCAAGGTCAGAAAAAGCTTTTTCAACGGATGGTTCCGGGATGTAAATATCAACAGGCTTTCAAAAAAAATCCGCTGCCCGTTATTGACCGTGCAAACTGAAGTGAACCTTGATCGTGTAACGAATATCGTATTGCCGGTAGGGGAATTTTTGCCGGTAAGAAAACTCATGTTCGCTACCTACCTCGCAAAAAAATATAAAAGCAAACTGCATCTGATAGCAACTGTTCAACAGGTACATGGGCATGAGTCGGCTCCGAATATCCACCTGGTGAAAGCATATAAACTGATACGTGATAATATAGAGGTGCAGGTTGAATGCAGGACCTTCGCCGAAGGAAATATTGCCGATCTCACCCTTCAGTATGCCAAGAATGTGAATGCGGATCTGATTGTGGTGAACCCCGGCCAGGAATCTGTGTTGTCAGGCTTTACAAACCGTTTGTTTTCCCGTTTTATCGCCACCCGGTCACGCATACCGGTCATGACGATCGCATCCGTTAAGAATTAATACTGTTCGTGCTCTCCCGGGAAATCGCCTCCTTTTACATCTCTGATATAATGCTGCACAGCCGCCGTTGCCTGTTCGTGAATGTTGAGATACTGGCGCAGAAATCTGGGCTTGAATTCAGTCGTAATGCCCAGCATATCGTGCATGACCAGCACCTGTCCGTCACAATGCATGCCGGCGCCAATGCCAATGGTTGGGATGGAAAGGCTTTCGGATACTTCTTTAGCAAGCAGTGCAGGTATTTTCTCGAGTACAATTCCAAAACATCCCGCCTCCTGCAGAAGCAAAGCATCCTTTTTAAGTTTTTCGGCCTCTTCTTCTTCTTTTGCTCTTACGGTGTATGTGCCGAATTTGTATATCGATTGCGGTGTAAGTCCAAGATGACCCATCACCGGCACGCCGGCATACACAATTCGTTTGATAGAATCCGTCACTTCTTCACCGCCCTCAAGTTTGATGGCGTGGGCACCGGTTTCTTTCATGATGCGGATAGTGGATATCAACGCCTCTTTTGAATTGCCCTGGTAAGAACCGAAAGGCAGATCTACCACGACGAGTGATCTGTTTACTCCGCGCACGACAGAAGATGCATGGTATATCATCTGGTCAAGCGTGATGGGGAGGGTGGTCTCGTGCCCGGCCATCACGTTAGAGGCAGAGTCGCCCACCAGAATAATATCAATTCCTGCCGCGTCAAACAAACCGGCAAAGGAATAATCATAAGCGGTGATCATCGCAATTTTTTCCTTTGCAGTCTTCATTTTCTGCAATGTATTGGTCGTGATTTTCTTTACGTCTTTGTGTATAGACATGATGCTGTTTTTTATCCAGGCCACGCGGCGTTGACTTCTTCAAAAAGGGTTTGTATAAGACCGTCCACCAGTCCGATTTTTGGAACAAAAATTTCCTTTGCTTCCGTCCACCGCATGATATTGATATATATCATCAGGGCGGGAACGATCACATCAGCGCGATCTTCACGAAGATTGTAGATCCGCATTCTTTCGTAAAGCGGGAAGCTGCCCAACTCCTTGTAATAATCTTTCAGCAATTCCAGTGGCAGGGATTTCCCATCTTTTTTCTTTGAAAGCGAAAAGACCTTATTGATATTGCCTCCGGACCCAATGGCAACAATGGCCTTAGACCCCCTGGTTTTCTCTTTGAGCGTATTCTTCATGTCTTCCCATTGCTTTTCATCTACCTGATTTTTTAAGATACGAATGGTGCCGATGTTAAAGGATTGTTTGAAGACCATCTGGTTTTCGCTGAAGAAAGTAAGTTCAGTACTTCCTCCGCCTACATCGATATAGAGATATGAATTGTCTTTATTGAGCGACTCAACGATGTGATTTTCGTAGATAACAGCAGCTTCTTCATCGCCGCTGATGACTTTTATCTCGATGCCTGTTTCTTCTTTCACCCGGGCAATGATGCGTTGAGAATTATCCGCATCGCGCATGGCCGAAGTGGCACATGCCTTTACAAATTTCACTCCGTATATATCGATAAGATATTTGTATGCTTTGATTGTTTTTACAATCATTTCTTCTTTTTCTGGCGAGATTGTTTTCTTTTCAAAAACGTCGAAACCGAGTCGCAGCGGCACGCGAATGAGGTTGAGCTTATTGAAATCAGGGTTCCCTTCCTTTTTTCTGACAACGTCCGAAATCAGTAGTCGCGCTGCATTACTTCCTATATCTATCGCTGCAAGTCTCAATTCTTAAAATTTAGTTGGTTGTCTGCTCGGCTAATATCGGCGCGGCCTGTTTTGTTTTGCTGTAGAGATATTGATAAATTTCTATCTGCGATCTTATTTTCTTACCACTGGTTCTTACGTATGAATTATTCAGTTCATTGTCCAGCACCCTTGCTTTTACATTGTCGTTGAGCTGAATATTCAGAATGTTTTTTATGACGCTCTTAATATCCTCGTCAAAGATAGGGCAGGTAGCTTCTACACGGTGATCAAGATTTCTCACCATCCAGTCTGCCGAAGATATGAACACTTTATCCTTTCCTCCG
>JACMLD010000298.1 GCA_014379785.1 Chitinophagaceae bacterium | reverse complement strand
TACACCATTGCTGTTTTTCACCAGCAGGGTTCCCTGAAGATATTTTTCATTGTGCTGAGATGCATCAAGACCTTCCGCTTCTTCTTCGCTCGATACACGCATTGGAAGTATAAAGTTGATGAATTTGAATATTGCAAATGACACGACGAAGCTGTAACCTACTACAATAGCCAATCCTTTTAGCTGGGTAAAAAAGAATGCCGTACCACCGTAGAACAGACCTTCTGTGCCTGCACCGTTCACTGCTTTGGTAGCAAAAATACCAGTCATCAGCATTCCGACCATTCCACCTACACCATGGCAAGGGAATACATCGAGGGTATCATCGAGCGTAGATTTTTGTTTGTAATACACAACGACATTTGAAACGATCGCTGCGAATACACCGATAAAGATACTTTGAGGGATTGCCACGAAACCTGCTGCAGGAGTGATGGCCACCAGTCCTACTACTGCACCGATGCAGAATCCAAGTACCGAAGGTTTTTTACCACGCAGTACATCAAAGAACATCCAGGAAAGACCTGCTGCGGCCGCTGCTGTGTTGGTTGTTGCAAATGCAGAAACTGCAAGGGCATTGGCTCCGAGCGCTGAACCGGCGTTGAAACCGAACCAGCCAAACCAAAGCAAACCTGTTCCGATAAGAACATAAGGAATGTTTGCAGGCGGAATTTCGCGATGCTCAATATGGGACTGTCTGCGTTTGAGAACCAGCGCACCGGCAAGTGCCGCGCATCCTGCAGAAATATGTACCACAGTACCACCTGCGAAATCAAGAACGCCCATTTTGAAAAGGAATCCTTCAGGATGCCAGGTCCAATGTGCAATTGGTGAGTAAACAAGGAGGCTAAAAAGAACGATGAAAAGTATGTATGAGGTGAATTTTATCCTTTCTGCAACAGCACCCACTACAAGACCCGGAGTGATGATGGCAAACATCAATTGAAAAAGCGCAAAAAGCGTCAGTGGAATCGATGGAGCAAGACTCCAGGGAGCACCGGAATTGACATTCTGGAAGAAAAGGAAGGTGGCAGGATTTCCGATGATACCACCGATGCTGTCACCGAATGCGAGGCTGAATCCAACAGTTACCCAAAGTATGCTCACAACACCTGTGGCAACCACACTTTTAATCATTGTAGAGATAACATTCTTTCTGTGCACCATTCCCCCATAAAAAAATGCGAGACCGGGAGTCATTAAAAATACCAGGGCAGTTGCTACGATAATCCAGGCAATATCTGCCGGGCTGTACTTTGTGCTGTCCGCGAAGTCGGCAACAGGTCCGACGAAAATGGCTGCGATGGCAACGACTGATAAAACCAGGAAGGGGGCGACTTGCTTGAAAGTCATCTTTTTCATGTGCAGACGATTTTTGGTTACAAATATTAAGTTTAATTCTATGTGAGCCTCGACGATCGAAAATACGGAGAAATTGTTTAACAGGTGTTAGATTTATTAACATTCTGATAGTATTTATATACAAAATGCAATATAGTAACCCATGTATTGTGGATTTATTTACAAAAATCCAAAAATCCTTAATATATTATTAGATTTAATATGTTTTTTGGGACATAAAAATGGTGCTTCGAATGAGAAGCACCACTATATCTTAATAAGAAAGATCAAATTGAACGCACAGCAAAAGACTCATCCTTGCTCTCCAGGACCGACTGTCCCATCAGGAACTCATCCACTCTCCTGGCACATTCTCGCCCCTCGCTGATTGCCCATACCACCAGGCTCTGCCCACGTCTCATATCACCGGCAGAAAAAACCTTATTGATATTCGTTTTGAAATATTTCTCTCCCGCTTTCACATTTCCACGCTCGTCCAGCTCAACACCCAGTTGTGATATCAACCCTTCATGCTGCGGATGTACAAAACCCATTGCCAGAAATGCCATTTCGCATGGCAACACTCTTTCACTTCCAGGCACCTCAACGAAATGAGCGGCCCTACCCTCCTCATTGATCTTCCACTCCAGTTCAACCGTTTGCAGTCCAACCAGATTTCCTTTCTCATCACCCACAAATGATTTGGTGGCAACTGCCCATCTTCTTTCTGCACCCTCTTCGTGAGAAGAAGATACTTTCAGCGTCATCGGATAAGTTGGCCATGGCATGTATGAAGTTCTTTCATTGGGAGGCTTCGGAAGCAATTCAAACTGGGTCACCGACAAAGCGCCGTGACGGTTTGAGGTACCTACACAATCGCTGCCTGTATCACCGCCACCAATGACAATCACATTTTTTCCTGTCGCAGAAAGTTCACTCCCATAATAGTTGCTCTCGTTTTCTGAACCGGTAAATGCATGCTTGCCGGCATTGCGACGATTTTGTTGTTTTAAGAACTGCATGGCAAAATGAACGCCCTGCAATTCTCTGCCGGGCACAGGAAGATCCCTGGGCACCGTTGACCCACCGGTAAGGACTATCGCATGATACTCCCGTAGTAAATCATTTATCTTGATATTGACGCCAACATTCGCATTGCATTTAAAAACCACTCCTTCTTCTTCCAGAAGATTTATTCTTCTGTCTACTACCCATTTTTCAAGTTTGAAATCAGGAATACCATAACGCAGCAATCCGCCTGGCGCATCGTCACGCTCAAACACCGTCACACTATGGCCTGCATAGTTTAACTGTGCAGCGGCAGCCATGCCTGCGGGACCGGAACCAACCACAGCAATTTTTTTACCTGTGCGCACGTTCGGCCTTTTCGGCACAACAAACCCCTTTTCAAAAGCAATTTCTATGATGTGTTTTTCGATTTCTTCGATTGTTACCGGAGGCTGGTTGATACCCAGCACACAGGCACTTTCACAGGGTGCCGGGCAAATGCGACCGGTGAATTCCGGAAAATTATTTGTGGATGCTAATATCTCATATGCTTCCTGCCAGTTCTTCTGATACACGGCATCGTTGAAATCAGGAATGATATTTCCCAGCGGGCATCCACTGTGGCAGAAAGGCACTCCGCAATTCATGCACCTGGCAGATTGCTGATTTAACTTTTCTTCAGAATATCGCTGCACGAATTCCTGGTGATGACGAATCCTTTCCTGCACCGGCACCTTTGCCGGAGTCTCTCTTGTATGTTCCAAAAAACCTGTTGGCTTTCCCATGCTCGCTGATTTGACGGTAATAATTTATTTTCTTACGGAGGCGGCGATCTGCTTCTGCTGCAATGCCTTTTTGTAATCCTTTGGAAACACTTTTACAAAATGCTGCAATTGATTATCAAAATCATCCAGTACAAATTTGGCAACAGTGCTGGCAGTATATGCGTAATGCTTTCCTATCAGATCCTGCAGTATTGTTGCATCCGTTTCATCTACCGCATCAAGGTCTACCATCTCTGCATTGCACCGGTCAGCAAAAACATGGTTGACATCATACACGTACGCGATTCCACCACTCATGCCTGCGGCAAAGTTTCTGCCGGTCTCCCCGAGAATTACCACGGTTCCTCCTGTCATGTATTCGCAACCGTGATCGCCTGTGCCCTCTACAACTACCTGGGCGCCTGAGTTGCGCACTGCGAAACGCTCTCCCGCCTTCCCACGGATAAAGGATTCGCCGGAGGTAGCGCCATAAAATGCCACGTTACCGACGATGATATTGTCTTCGGGAACAAATGAAGATTCACGCGAAGGGTATATGATCAGCCTGGCTCCGCTCAGCCCTTTTCCGAAATAGTCATTGGCATCTCCTTCCAGCTCGAGTGTCAGACCGGCTGTATTGAATGCGCCAAAACTCTGCCCCGCGGTGCCTGTAAAATTGAAATGGATGGTATCATCCGGAAGTCCTGCAGCCTTGTAAATTTTTGTGATTTCATTCGACAGAATTGTACCAACCGTGCGATCCGTATTTCTTAAATCAAATGATGCTGATATTCTTTCCTGCCTCGCAATAGCCGGCTCTGCGGCTTTCAGTAATTTCCAGTCGAGCACATCTTCCAGTCCGTGATCCTGCGATTCGGTATTATACAAACTGTCAAAAGGAGAAGAAGGTTCTTTGTATAGTATGGGCGACAGATCGAGCTTGCTGTATTTCCAGTGAGAAATATTTTCGCGCATTTCGAGATGGTCCACCTGTCCCACCATTTCGCGGACTGATTTGAATCCGAGGTCCGCCATTATCTCGCGGAGCTCCTCAACCATAAACCGGAAAAAATTCACCACGTGATCAGCATTGCCTGTAAATCTTTGTCTCAACTCAGGGTCCTGTGTGGCCACACCTACCGGGCAGGTATTGAGATGACATTTCCTCATCATGATACAGCCTTCTACAACCAGCGCCGCTGTTGCCACACCCCATTCCTCTGCTCCAAGCAATGCAGCGATGGCGATATCCCGACCGGTTTTCATTTGCCCGTCTGCCTGCACTACTACCCTGCTTCTCAATTTATTTTTTACCAGCGTCTGGTGAGCTTCTGCCAGTCCGAGTTCCCATGGGAGTCCGGCGTGCCGGATCGAACTGATGGGCGAAGCACCCGTTCCCCCATCATGGCCAGATATAAGTATCACGTCTGCCTTGGCTTTTGCAACGCCAGCAGCTATAGTGCCTACACCTGCCTTACTTACGAGCTTTACATTTATTCTTGCTGCGCGATTTGCATTTTTCAGATCAAATATTAGTTGCGCCAGATCTTCGATTGAATAGATATCGTGATGCGGAGGCGGGGAAATCAACCCAACGCCCGGGGTCGAGTGTCTTGTTTTTCCTATCCACTCGTCTACCTTATGGCCCGGCAGTTGTCCGCCTTCTCCCGGCTTTGCTCCCTGTGCCATTTTTATCTGCAATTCATCTGCTTCGGTGAGATAATAACTGGTGACGCCAAAACGTGCCGATGCCACCTGCTTGATGGAACTGCGCATACTGTCACCGTTAGTCAGACGCTGATATCTGATTTCATCTTCACCGCCTTCGCCGGTATTGCTTTTGCCGCCGAGACGGTTCATGGCAATAGCGAGTGTGGTATGGGCTTCCCATGAAATGGATCCAAAGCTCATGGCCCCGGTGGCGAATCTTTTAAAAATGCTTTCAGCCGGTTCCACTTCGTCGATCGAAATGGATGGACGCTGATGTTTGAAAGCAAAAAGACTCCTGAGCGTTGCAGCTTTTTCGCTCTGATCATTTACATATTTTGAATACTTTTTAAAAGTATTGTAGTCATTCATTCTGGTAGCATACTGCAACAGGTGAATACTGGTCGGATTGAAAAGATGGAATTCTCCTTTCCGTTTCCACTGGTAAACACCGCCCTCGGGCAGACGATCAACGGGCAATTCTTTCTTGCTGAATGCGAGCCAGTGTTTTGCCAGTGCTTCTTTTGCAAGTTCATCCAGTCCAACGCCTTCAATCCTGCTCACTGCACCTGTGAAATATTTGTCTACCACTTCTTTGTTAAGACCGAGTATTTCAAATATCTGTGCACCCTGGTAGGACTGCAGTGTGGATATGCCCATTTTTGAAAAGACTTTCAGCAAACCATCCGATACTGCTTTGATATAGTTCTTGCGAAGATCATCCCAGGAATAATCGGTTTTGATCACTTCATTCACCTTCATATTTCTGATGGTGGCCATTGCGAGGTATGGATTCACGGCAGTGGCGCCAAATCCGATCAGACAGGCGAAATGATGGACTTCCCAAACATCACCGGCTTCTACCACAATACCTACCTGACCGCGGAGACCTTTGCGGATAAGATGGTGGTGGACTGCAGCCGTTGCAAGCAATGTAGGTATAGCGGCATGGTCCGAGTCTACTGCGCGGTCGCAGAGTATCAGTACTTCAAATCCGTCATGAACCGCATCTTCTGCATATCGGCAGAGCCTGTCCAGTCCGGCTTTGAGCGAACCGGGTTTGCCGTCGGCCCTGAAGTAGGTCTGCAATGTTTTTGCCTGGAAAATGCCGGTATCTATGCTTCGTAATTTTTCAAGTTCTGTGCTGGTAAGAATGGGATGCCGAAGCGCGACTGTATGACAATGCTTTGGATCTTCATCGAGCAGATTGCCGTTGTTGCCGACAAAAGCCGCGAGACTCATCACCATTTTTTCACGAATGGGATCGATCGGCGGATTGGTTACCTGAGCAAACAGTTGTTTGAAATAAGAACTGAGATGTTGCGGCTGATCGCTGAGTACGGCCAGCGGAATATCGGTTCCCATCGAACCAATGGGTTCTTTGCCATCAAGCGCCATCTGGCGGATGATGGTATCGATGTCTTCGTTTGAATAACCAAAAGCTTTCTGGTATTTCAACACCGAGTTGTCTGATAAATGGGTGAATGCAACTCTTGGTTCGTCGAGTTCCTCCAGTCTGATCTTGTATTGATTGAGCCAGTCACCGTATGGTTTCTGACCGCAGATTTTTCTTTTTAGTTCGTCGTCACTGATGATGCGGCCTTCTTCCATGTCCACTACAAACATTTTTCCCGGCTGCAGCCTGCCTTTTTCTTTGATGAGGGCTGGGTCGATTGGCAGTGCTCCTGTTTCCGAAGCCATGATAACGCGATCATCTTTTGTGACGCAGTATCTCGATGGACGAAGTCCGTTTCTGTCGAGCGTGGCGCCGATGATTTTTCCATCGGTGAAAGAGATGGAAGCCGGACCATCCCAGGGTTCCATGATGGATGCATGATATTCGTAAAAAGCTTTTTTCAATGGGTCCATGTCAGTGTTCTGATCCCAGGCCTCGGGTATGAGCATCATCATCACATGGGGCAGCGATCGGCCGGTGAGATTGAGCAATTCGATCATATTGTCGAGACAGGCGGAATCCGACTGCCCCTCTGTAACAATCGGCAGAAGAATATCCATGTCTTCCTTTGAGAAAAAGGATGAAAAGAAACCGTGCTCGCTTGATTTTAACCAGTTGAGATTTCCCTGTAGCGTGTTGATTTCACCGTTGTGTGCAATGTATCTGAATGGCTGCGCGAGTTTCCAGGAAGGAAATGTGTTTGTGGCAAATCTTGAGTGCACCAGACCGAATGCGCTCACGAGCCTTTTGTTGCTGAGGTCGGGAAAATATTGTCTTACCTGTCGTGACGTAAGCTGGCCTTTATATACAACCGTTTTATATGACAGCGATGCAATGTAAAAACCGATGGCATCTTTTTTTACCGTGCTGTTGATGGTATGGCTTGCGTAGTTGCGCAGCACAAAAAGTTTTCTTTCGAAATCTTCGGGGTTGGAAATATGATCCGGACAGGCAATGAATACCTGTTCCATTTCGGGTTCAACGCTGAGGGCGGTTGCACCAATTCCGTCTGCATTGACCGGGACCTTGCGGTAAGCCAGTATCTCGAGACCCAGTTTTTCAGCAGAGCGGTTGAAGATGTCGCGACATTCTTCACGGAGTCGGATCTCGCGCGGGAAGAAAATCACTCCAACTCCATACCTGCTGAATGGGGGCAGATGGATACCGAGTTTTATGCATTCATCAAAGAAAAATTCGTGGGGGGCCTGGATCATGATCCCCGCACCGTCGCCTGTATTGCTCTCACAACCGCAGGCACCCCGGTGCTCCATGTTTTCGAGAACCGTCAGCGCATCGGAAATATGCTGGTGTGACTTGTGGCCTTTGATATTCGCTACAAAGCCTATTCCGCAGGAGTCATGCTCAAAGGCAGGTGAGTACAAACCGGTGTTGCTTGCCATCGTTGAATTGCAATTTTAAAATTTTCAATGAAACCGTCTTTTTTCAATATGGATAGAGAGAATATAGCAAGCAGCGAAGTGAAAATACGAATATTTACGGAAATTCCTGTCGAGTTGTTCAGTTTTTTTCCACAGATTGGGACGGTGCATTGTGTATCGAATTGCTCGTCATTCCGAGCGCAGTCGAGGAATCCCCAGCCGATAGGTTTGAGTCTCTACCTCCGCACGTCACTGCCCTGCGGCTGTGTCCTGCTGTTATCCATTATGAGATACTTTCTTTAAACTCAACGCAGGAACGAAGGCCGCTACGGGCAGGTGCCGATGCGTCGGTTGCATTCACTTCGATGATGTGAGTGGCTATTCCTACACCTGCTTCCATTTCCATTCCCTCCTTTTATTAATACAGCATGACACGCGCATAGCGCCCACATTCTCCCATATTTTATCTCATTCTCTCTCATTCTCTCACATTTTGCTTCCTTCTTCTTTAACCTTTCTTTTCGAATTTTCCCTTTACTTTGCAGCTTTCCAGAAATTATGAAGAAATTATATTTTGTCCTTATCGCCCTGGCTGCCGTGAATATTGGATTTGCACAGTCAGACTCATCCCGCTCCAACATTCCCGCGCCTGCAAAAAAGAAAAAAGACTGGAGTAAGGTAGATATAGGCAACCGCCCCAATGATCATTTTCTCGTTCAAATCGGATTCGACGGCTGGTCACAGAAGCCTGACAGCATCCGTTTAAAAGGCGTCTCCCGCAGTCTGGGCGTTTATTTCATGCTTGATTTTCCTTTTAAAACAGACCCTCGTTTCAGCGTTGGACTAGGTGCCGGTATCAGCGGAAGCAGCATTTATTTTGACAATATGGAGGCCCAGGTGGCAGGAACAGGTAACAAGCTGGTTTTCAAAGACGTAGCTGATACCAATCACTTCAAAAAGAATAAACTGACCACTGCATACCTCGAAGC
>JACMLD010000297.1 GCA_014379785.1 Chitinophagaceae bacterium | reverse complement strand
TTTTGAATATGATGGCCCACTTCATGTGCGATCACATAGGCCATGGCGAAATCGCCCGGTGCCTGAAACCTGTCCTGCAGCTCCTGGTAAAATGCAAGATCGATATATAGTTGCTGGTCCGGAGGACAATAGAATGGTCCTGAAGCAGCGCTGGCCATTCCGCACGCAGATTCTACCCTGTCGCGAAACAGCACCAGCACGGGTTTGCTGTATTGCTGTCCGGAGCCCGCAAAAACAGAATCCCACACATCTTCTGTAAGTCCAAGCACCACTTTGACAAACTTTGCCCTTTCATCATCTGCCGCTTTCTCCTGCGGACTCATCTGACTTTGCTGTTCGGTCAATTGCGGTAATTGCTGGGGAAGTTGCGATGTGTCGCCACCCAGAAACATATTGATAAGATAAATGATGACGCCGATAACGCCACCGCCAACGGCAAGGCCGCCACCGGAAATACCTCTGCGATCGTCAACATTTGTACTTTCTCTGCCGCCTAGCCATTTCATATTAGATGTATTAGATTATGAATGATATAAAATCTGTGCCATTCAAGCAGAAGATAAGAAGTTTTATCTTGCAGCACCTTAAAAACAAGAAATGAAATTAGTTTCCTACCTGGTGGATGGCCACGATCAGCTTGCGGCATATATTGACGGCGCACTTTATAAAATGGAAGACCTGCACCCGGAGTTGCCGGGGAATATGGGAATGTTTTTAAATTACTGGGAAGATTCATTGCCAATGGCGCAGGGTGGTGAAATAATGATATCGGAAGGTAAAATTTCATCGAGAAAAGCCATACCGGTTGACACTGTACAGCTACTGGCGCCCGTGCCATTTCCCACTTCGTGCCGCGACGGGTATGCGTTTCGTCAGCACGTTGCTGCCGCCAGGAGAAACAGAAAGGTTGACATGATTGCGGAATTTGATCAATACCCGATTTTTTATTTTACAAATCATCACAGCATACAGGGACCGGGTGAAGTGCGGTGCATGCCGGATCATTTTGAAAAGCTTGATTTCGAACTGGAAGTTGCCATCGTTATCTGCAAATCAGGAAGAAATATCAGGGCGGAGGATGCCGATGAGTATATAGGCGGTCTGATGATAATGAATGATTTGAGTGCGCGTACGCTGCAAATGGAAGAGATGTTGCTGAACCTGGGACCTGCAAAAGGCAAAGACTTTTCTACAGTTATCGGCCCATGGCTGGTGACGCTGGATGAACTGGCCCCTTTTGAAACCTCACCAAAGGAAGGACATACAGGCAAGAGCTGGAATCTAAAAATGAAATGCATGGTCAATGGTGTGCAGGTTAGTGAAGGAAATGTGGCTGATATGGATTGGACTTTTGCCGAAATCATTGAAAGAGCGAGTTATGGAGTGGATCTGTTTCCGGGAGACGTGATAGGAAGCGGCACCGCGGGAACAGGATGTTTTCTTGAGTTGAACGGGACCGGGAAATTGAATAATCCAGATTATCAGGAACAATGGTTGAAAGAAGGAGATGTTGTGATAATGGAAGTGGAGAATCTTGGAACCCTTGAAAATACCATCACAGCCGACGAAGACAGTTTTTCTATTCTGTCAAGAAAAAAAACCATTTAGATGATTGTTGATCTCAAGGATATCAGTCCGCAGCTGCGACAAAATTTTTTACAGCATGCCATTGCTCCAAGGCCGATATGCTTTGCCAGCACCATCGATAAAGATGGAATGGTCAATTTGAGTCCATTCAGTTTTTTCAATCTTTTTTCTACCCAGCCACCGGTTGTTATTTTTTCTCCTTCGAGACGTTTGCGAAATAATACTACAAAACACAGTCTCGACAATGTGCTGGAGGTGCCGGAAGTAGTGATAAATATTGTGGATTATGACATGGTGCAGCAGGTCAGTCTTGCAAGTTGTGAATTTCCAAAAGAGCAGAATGAATTTGCAAAGGCAGGATTTACGGCAGTTCCTGCAACGCTTGTAAGACCACCGATGGTTGCAGAGAGCAAAATAAAAATGGAATGTCGCGTGATGGAGGTGAAGTCGCTGGGAGAAGAGGGTGGGTCGGGAAACCTTGTCATCTGCGAAGTTCTGCGAATGCATATCGATGACAACATCCTCAATGAAACGGGTATGGTAGATCAGCGAAAGATTTATCATGTGGCGCGGCTTGGCGGGGACTGGTATACCAGGGTGAATGAGGAATCAATGTTTAAAGTAGAGAAACCCAATGTGAAACTAGGCATCGGCCTTGACAGTCTGCCGGCGTCGATACGTCTGAGTAAAATCCTTACGGGCAATCATTTGGGGCAGTTGGCCAATGTGCACGATCATCCGATACTGGATGCAGCCTTCGAAGATGCGAAGCTTAAAAATATTTTTCAATACTACTCTGTGAGTCCTGATGAGATGGAAAAAGAACTTCAGTTATATGCAAAGGAACTGCTTGATCAGGGCAGGGTCAGTGATGCCTGGCAGGTGTTGCTGTCGTTGAATGTTTAATTGTACCTGCTGCCAAAAACTTTCTTCAAAATTTCTGTGGTACGGGCAACCGGGTTTGCACGGATATTGGCTTCTTCTTTTGCGATTTGATCAAAGAGCGCAATAGTGGCTTTGTCGGCTACATATTCTACCAGGTTTGGATTTACTTTTCTGAGTGTGGTCGGCAGACTGTTATAGGTAGCGACCATGTCGCTGTAATATTTTGTGGCATTTAATTTTTCGAGTGAACTTTTTATCTGTGGTGAAAATGCTGCTACCAGGGCAGTGCTGGTTTTTTGCCTGAAATAGTTGGTGGCAGAGGTGTTGCCTCCGCGAATGATGCCGAGAGCGTCGGCTACGGACATGTCTGTTATGGCGTCTACAAAAATCGGTTTTGCATAACCCACTGCATTTTCTGCGGCTCTGTTTATCTGAAGGATGGCCTGGTCAACCTGTTTGCCGAGGCCGATGGTGCGTAAGGTCGTTTCCACTTTTTGGGCATCTTCCGGCAGGAAAAGCTTGTAGGCCTGGTCGCCGAAAAATCCGTCTTGCTTATTAAGGTATTGAATGCCAATGTCGACACCTTTTGATAGTGCCTGTTTGATGCCCTGGCTTGCTTCGAATTCTGTAACGGCGCCGCCCGTGCCAT
>JACMLD010000296.1 GCA_014379785.1 Chitinophagaceae bacterium | reverse complement strand
GGATCCTTTTGGCTTTGATAAAAATCTGATCGGCTATGGAAATCGTGCGCAGCACACGCCAGGAAGTTCCGTAATCCTTTGTCTTTTTAAAAAACACTTCCCTGCATTCCGCTACTGCCTGGTCGTACTGATCATTCGTGTGCTTCATAATGGGGGTTGTAATACCTTTAACCTCAAAAATAACAATAGTACTTCAATGTTTACGCTGAATTGCAAAGGACGCTTATTGGTTATCGACAGACCTGTTATAATGGGGATCATAAATACAACACCTGATTCTTTTTTTTCCGGTAGCCGGAAAACCGTGGAAGATGAACTGATTGCCCATGCAGAGAAAATGATTGCCGATGGCGCGTCTATCCTCGATCTGGGCGGGCAATCCACAAGACCCGGCAGTGTGAGAATCAGTGCAGATGAAGAATCTGCAAGGGTGATCCCTGCCATCCGGACAATATCCTCCCGATTTCCCGAAACCATTCTCTCGATTGACAGCTTTTATGCTTCCGTTGCAAGCGACGCCGTTGATGCCGGCGCATCCATCATTAATGACATCAGCGCTGGTACCTTTGATTCCGCTATGATTGGCACAGCAGCCGCACTAAAAACACCTTATGTCTGTATGCACATGAAAGGGATTCCCGCCAATATGCAGGAAAAACCCGTTTATGAGAATGTGCTGACAGACGTGTTCGATTTTCTTTCTGCAAAAGTCGCGGAATGCAGGACTGCAGGCATCAGCGATGTAATCATAGACCCTGGATTTGGTTTTGGAAAGAGCATTGCAGACAACTTTATTCTTTTGCAAAACCTTGCTGCTTTTCAAATACTTGATTGTCCAATTTTGTTGGGCCTGTCAAGAAAAGGCAGCATATACAAAACATTAAACGTGGAGCCATCAGAAGCACTCAACGGAACCACGGTGGCCAACACCGTTGGATTGCTGAACGGCGCGTCGATTCTGCGGGTGCATGATGTAAAGGAAGCCGTGCAGGCCGTTCAACTCATTGCAGAAATAAAAAAGGTGAATGGTCTCCCATTCACCTCAAATCATTTATAAAAAAGCAGTTATCTTTTTCTTGTTGTGTCAGGCATCTGCTCTGGCATTGGCATCGGCATCTGCTGTGGCATCTGCGGCTGCTGAGGAGCTTTGTCCAGCACATCCAGTACTTCGATTTCGAAAATCAAAGCATCGAAAGGCTTGAACGGTGAACCTGGCTGCGGGTTAGCACCGTAAGCAAGTGAACCTGGAATATACAATACACCTTTTCCACCTTTCTTGAATACTCTTACACCTTCGTCCATGCCGGTGATCATTTCGCCTGCACCGATGGTGAAGTTAAGTGGCGGAGCACCCGGCTTGTTGTTTGATTCAAACTCAGAACCATCAGACAATTTTTTGCCAGTATAGCGAACTGACACAAATTTCCCTGAATCGGCCTGCATGCCTGTACCTGGATCAGTAACAGCCACAAAGGTTCCTTTGCCGGTTTGCTGGGCCTTTATGTTTTTCTGAGCCAGCCAGTTTTCGATTTCTTTTATACCTGAAGCGAGTTTAGCCTCGTTTTCTTTTTCCATTCTTGCGCGCTCTTTTGTCATTTCAGCTTCGTTGTCGGTTCTTGCCAACTCTTCTGAATTGAATACTTCAATTACCTTAAAAGTCGTGATGAGCTTGTCTCCTTTTTTAAGGAAAGGTGGCATTCCCATTGGTCTCTGTTTCAAAAGTGTGTCAACCAGCTGAACAATTACAACACTGTCACCTTTGTGAACCAGGCTGAAAACCTCTGATGGATTATAGGGCTCAGCACCGGGTGCATTTGCAGCAAATACCTTTGCGAAAGCCGGCATTTTACCATAAGAACTCTGGATGATTGAATCATTGCTACCCAGGCGGATTGTGTAATTGATCTTCAGAATATTTCCTTCTTTCACCAGTGAATCTTTTGAAGAACCGATGATCTTGTACATCAGGCCACTTTTGGTCTTCTGATATCCGGTATTGTTACAGGAAACAAAGGCAAGCGCTGCAACCAAAAGACTGAACAAAAAATTGATTTTTTTCATTTTTTATTTATTGTAATTGTAATGTGTTCTCTGAGAGAACCTGTTTAAACTTCTCGACTGTTTTTTCAAGTGATTCTATGCTTTTACCGCCGGCCGCATTAAAATGCCCACCGCCGTCAAAATATTTTCTTGCAAACGTGTTCACATCTACGTGACCCTTGCTTCTGAAGCTCCATTTACGCTCTTCATCGCGATCGATAACGATTGCTGCCATCCTGATTCCTTTGATGGACAGCGGATAGTTGACCAGCCCTTCGGTATCGCCGGTTTTGATATCAAAACGAAGCAAATCTTTTTTTGTAATCGCTATCAAGGCAGTATTGTATTCATACATTATCTCCATACGGTGCAGGAGCACCATACCGATGAACCGGAGGCGGTTCTCGAGATAATTGTCGTAAATATTTTCATGCACTATGGTATGGTTCAAGCCGTGAGATTTCAGATCAGCCACCATGCTATGCACATGCGCGCTGGCAGAAGGGAATCTGAATGAACCGGTATCACCAATCAAACCTGCATACAGACATTCGGCAATTTCCAGACTGAGTCTGTCCTGGTAGCCGCTGTTGACTATAAAATCATACACCATTTCTGAAGTGGAACTCTTGATCGTATTGCTGTCGCCATAATCAAAAGCTGCTTCTTCCGGTTGCTGATGATGGTCTATAAGAATTTTTACCGCAGGTCTCGCTGCGATAAATGGTGCTAGGTTTTTTGTACGGGACAGGGTGTTGAAGTCGAGGCAAAAAATCCATTCCGCCGCATTCAGTTCTTCCAGTGCCTTTTCACGCTTGTATTCAAAATCTATCACCAGGTCGCAACCGGGCATCCAGTTCAGAAATCCTGGCCAGTTGGTCGGTGAAATTACCGTAACGGTATGGCCGAGTGATTTTAAAAAATGGTACAGTCCCAGTGAGGAGCCCATGGCATCGGGGTCAGGCTTCTGATGCGTGGTTATCACGACCTTCTTCGGGGTCGTCAATAGAGGGTATATTTCGTTGATTGGTTTCATAAAAGCGGGGCAAAAGTAGGTAGAAAAACTCCAAAAACCCTATCTTCGCGGCGCAAAAAAGAAAAGAACCATGACCAACAGGACGTTTACCATGATTAAGCCCGATGCGATGGCAAAAGGCCATGCAGGAGCCATTTTAGACAGAATAGTGAAAGAGGGTTACAGGATTGTAGCGCTTAAAATGACAAAACTCAGCTCTGAAAAAGCGGGAGAATTCTACGGAATACACAGAGAAAGACCATTCTACGGCGAGCTTGTTTCCTTTATGAGCAGCGGGCCAATCATGGCGGCGATTCTCGAAAAAGCTGATGCAGTTGCATCATTCCGCACTTTGATTGGGGCAACGGACCCGGCAAAGGCAGAAGCAAACACCATCCGCAAGCTTTTTGCTTCTTCATTGGGTGAAAACGCCGTTCACGGAAGTGACAGCGACGAGAATGCAGCCATCGAAGGATCGTTCTTTTTTTCCGGTCTCGAGCAGTTTTAATTGGTGACCGTGAGAAGTCCCGGTTTGTGTTTCATCGGTCTTACAGCGTAACCGGCTTTCCTCAATAGACTTATTACACCCCTGTTCCCTGGCAGATGCCCTGCACCTACAGCGAACAGGGTTTGTTTTTCCTTCATGATAGCCGGCATTTTCTTCACCCAGTTCTCGTTCCGGTTGTTTAAGAGAAGGTCCATGTACTCCCCCATGCCTTCTTCCTGCGAAGTCATTTCGAGCATTTTGTTGAGATCCTGCTGGCGATAAACATCAAGCAACCTGGTATCCACAGAGTCGGTTTTCACCCCGCTGCTGTCTATCATCTGGACCAGGTCATGCGCCTGTTTTGCATATGGAATGCTGTCAAAAATACCCGCCTGGTATTCAATTGTCTCGAGTCCATTGACGACCTTTTTTGTTTTCTTTGCCTCCTTCATGATAACCTGCTCCATGCCATCCTTTGCATCGCAGGGAAATTTGCTCTCAGAGATCAGAGCGCTGACCAGGTAAGGCTTCATACGCTCCAGCATAGACAGCGGCAGCATTGTTTTATTCTTCGAAAAGTATTCTTTTACCCGCTTGTATTCGTCCTCGGTCAGAAGATCTGAAAGTTTTTTGTTGTCTTTCATGTTCAGATACTTCATCGCCCCAAGTGTTTCCATGAGGTTGTCGAGGTCTATTTCAAAATAAATCTGGCTTGCCTTGTCAATTGTGTAGCGCAGTGAGTCGCTGAGTTTTGCATCATCCGCACAGAGAAGATGCATGGTGCCGAAAAGGTACGAGGGTTGAGAAAGACCTGGTCCCGTGATCTCCCAGAGGAGTGTATTCACCTCAGTTTTTGAAACGTCACTGGCTTTTTTTGGCAGCTTTTTGGACTGAGATTTTCCAGCCAGACAGCATCCACATGCGGCGATAAAAAGGAGCAGGATTGTTTTTTTCATATTAGTGTGTAAAAATCTACTTTTTTGCTTGAAGATGCAGGTTAATTTGAATATTTTGACCGCCGGAAATCCTGCGAATCCTGCTTCGTCTCAAAGAACGGTTTTTTCGAAAATTTGTTC
>JACMLD010000295.1 GCA_014379785.1 Chitinophagaceae bacterium | reverse complement strand
GCCAAAAAGCGGTTCGCCGTTTTCGTTGAAGCTGAGCACATCCATCCATTTCCTGTTACTGCCAACGCTGTAGTCGTCGTATCCGAGCAGCGTGTAATAATTTTTTCCGTTGAATGTCTTCTGGATGATTTTGTAATAGATGGCACCGATCCAGTTTACTCGTGTGCGAATGGAATCCTGTGGTTTGGCGGTAAACATTGACTGGTCTGTGAGGGGAATGAGTTTCAGGCTGCCGTCCTGAGTCCGCATCTGGATAGCTCCTTTCTGCAGGTACATGTAATCGTCCTTTTTCATCTGCCAGGTAAAAATTCGGAAGGTGGAATCCGGCGCATAAAGCCTGGAAATGGTAGGGAGGGAGTCAAATGTATAATTAAAGGAATTTTTGTTTTTGAGTGCTCTGACCAGCATTCTTACAAAAAGGCTGTCGGACCGAAAGCGTTTCCCGGCTGTTTCGCCGTTTATCATGCTATCTGCTACCGCCTTCAGCGAGTCTTCGTGGCGAACAAAAACCTTTTTTGCAGAGGCGGTCAGCTTCTGGGCATTTACAGGGAGGCCGGCCACCGCAAAGGCTGAGAATAAGAGAATGAAAGTCAGGTTACGCATAATGTTTGTCTCCGGTGAAGTTACGATTCAATGATATGCTTCAACGTAGCAGGAGACGATAAATTTCATTTCCCGACCAGTGCCCGGGCAAAATTTAACAGGCTGTTAGACGTCATGTCGACGGCTTTATTGGGCATGGGCAGATCGGGATGGGTTGTTTTAAGGTAAACGGTATGCATTCCGGCATTTCGTCCGAACTCCATATCACTGATATTGTTGCCTACGATGATGGACTTTGAAAAGTCTATTTCTGCAAAATCCTCCTTTGCTTTTTTTGCCATACCGCTATTTGGTTTTCTGTCGGGGTGGTCATTGTCCATCGACGAACAATAATATATGGCATCGATCCTCCCTCCGGCAGCTTCGATGTCCTGCAACATCTGGTTATGGATGAGCATGAGATCCAGATCGCTCATCAGTTGTTTGCCGATTCCGCGCTGGTTTGTAACAATAACGATGATACCAAAATTATCAGCGAGAATTTTCAGTGCATGAGTGGCACCTTCGTAGAATAAAAATTCTTCATAATTGTAGATATAGTCCAGGTGTTTTTCGTGGTTGATGACCCCGTCCCGATCAAGAAATAGTGTCCAGGATTGGTCGATCTTTTGCAAATCGAGCATATTGGTAGTGGTATAAGGTAATGGTTACGGTAGGGTAGGATGTCTCAGTTCAAGCTGCACCTTTTCAAAGTCTTCAGGGGTACCGATATCGATAAAATATTCATCCTGTACGAGTCCGGATATCCGGTGATTCCCGCTTTCAAGAAATTCTTTCTCAAAAGAAAAATTTCCTGCAAACGGGAGTTTTAAGAACTCCGGGACGTTTAATATGTAGACGCCTCCGTTTACCAGTCCGCTTTCTGTGTTTTTCTTTTCTTCAAAACTTTCAATTTTGCCTTCAGCATTCATTTTCACCTTGCCATATCTGCCCGTGTTGGCCATGGGTTTGAGGGCAATGCTGCAATCGGCTGCCGATGCTTTGTGCAGGATTGAAAGGTTGGAAACATCGATTTTAAAGAGTGAATCACCGTTTACTACCAGCACTGAATCTGCTGTTGTCTCTCTGCACGCGAGGCGGATGGCTCCGCCCGTTCCGAGTGGTTCGTTTTCAATAACGCAATGTCTGTCTAAAGTTGCGTATTGAGTGTTAAGATATTGTGTAATTATCTGGTGACCTTTGCCGAGGGCAAAAATAAAACGCTCAATTTTCTGAGAGAGCAGATAATCTATCACAAAGGAAATAAAGGGACGGGCATTGACGGGTGCCATGCACTTCGGCAGGTCGGGTACCGCATTTTTCAGTCTTGTGCCTTCTCCGCCCGCCAGTATGATTGCCTCCGTGATATGCATGAATGTTATTTGTTCGCGAAATAGCTGGCTTCCACCATTTCGCAGATGATATGGCCGATCATGATATGACTTTCCTGAATTCTTGGAGTTGTTTTCGACGGTACGGCGAGCAGTATGTCGCTCAGTTCTTTCATTTTGCCACCGCCTTCGCCGGTAAAACCGATGGTGATGACTTGTTTTTCCCTGGCGGCTTCGAAAGCTTTTACAATGTTGGCGCTGTTGCCCGAGGTGGACAGTCCGATGAGCACATCACCCGGCTGGCAGATGCCGGTTACCATTCTGGAATAGATGACATCGAAACTATAATCGTTTGCAACCGCGGTGAGGTAGGAGCTGTTTCCGTGCAAAGCTTCTGCCGGCAATGCCTTGCGGTCGAGGTAAAACCTGCCGGTGAATTCGGCTGCCAGGTGTTGTGCATCGGCGGCGCTTCCTCCGTTTCCACAGAAATACAGACGTCTTTCATTTTTCAGCGCGTGGAGACAGGCGTCTGTTGCCTGTCCGATGTTGCGGAGAATATTTTCATCCTGGAGTATGCGATTTTTTACGTCAATCGATTCCTGTATAAAAGTTTTGATGTCTTTCATAGAATAAAATTAGGGTGTTATGGTTGAATATTTTCAGTCCAGCTCGTCATGGCATCCTTTGTAAATCTGAATGGCTGGCCATGGCCGCCGTATTTGACAACTGCTCGTTCCACTTGTGTTTTTGTCTCCTTCGGGCAATAAAAGGTCATGAAGCCACCGCCGCCAGCGCCGGAAATTTTACCCCCGGTGGCACCCGCCTCTCTGGCAGTGTGATAGATATCCTCAATGAGCTGATTGGTGATGCCTTCGGCCATTCGTTTTTTGTGGGTGAATCCGAAATCCAGCAACGCTCCGATTTTATCCGGTTCGTCGTTTTGCAGGGCCTCCTTCATATTGATGGCTTGCTGT
>JACMLD010000006.1 GCA_014379785.1 Chitinophagaceae bacterium | reverse complement strand
GCGCGGTCCTGTACGCCTGTTACATAGGTGGAAAGGTCTGTGCGTATGGTTTCTGCAAATGTTCCGGCGAATGAAACCAGGCTATCGGGTTGAGGTGGAGCCAGTGAGTCTGCGAGCGAAATATTTACAACCAGCTTGTCGAGGAATCTTGAATTCTGGAAAATCTCATTCAGCTGGTCAATTTTTTTGTCGCGCGGGAGAATGCTCGAAATATCTTCTTCAAGTTTTATGCGCGATGCGAAAAAACCAACCACCGCGTAGCTCAGCAGCATGACAGTGAAGAGTGCCGTGCGGCGCTTTTCAAAGAAGGCATAAATAGCGGTGAAAAATTTTTCCATGCAAATCGGGACTTGGCTTAAGCGGCGAGAAAGGCTTTTCGTTTGAAAATTTTAAGTGCGATCAGCGTGATCAGTCCGGCGAGCAGGCCCGCCGTTATTGCCAGGGTGATGCTTCCGTAAATGTATTGTTGGAGGTTGGTGGCAATGGCTTTGAGTGACAGGGTGCTGTCGAATCCCAGGCTGGTTGCTTTCTCGCCCATCCAGAAACCGCCCATTTTATAGCTGAGAAAAATGATGATGGGGATCATCGGGGGTATGCTGATATTGGCAGCGACGATCACCAGGCCTTTGCTGAGGCGGAAGACAATGGCAAGAAATATCGCCAAGATCAGCTGAAAACCCCATATCGGAATAATGCCCATAAATACGCCGAAAGCCACTGAAATGGCCTTTATTTCGTCGCTGTGTGGCGAGTTTAGAAAATAGTCCTCAAATAGTTTCTGTCGTTTTTTTTTATCGAAAATGGTCCGCAGAAAATCCCGGGGCTTGAAGTAGATAATGGTGGCTATGACCAGAAAAGTATTGAGTATGCTGATACGTGTAAAATCTTTCACCGGCCGGAAATGAGAAATTCTTTCTCCGGGGGGTGGGTAATAAACGGTGACCGGCACAGATTCAATGGCGATCCCTTTCCAGGCGGACCGCACGAGCACTTCTATTTCAAACTCAAATTTGCTGGTAAAGAACCGGGTGTTTTTGAGGAGGTACACCGGGTAGAGGCGGTAGCCAGATTGGGTATCCGGGGCCGTTATGCCTGTTTCTAGCTTAAACCAGAAATTAGAGAATTTATTACCGAAACTGCTTTTGCCAGGTACGCTGGCCTGATCCATATTTCTCGCGCCGATGACGATTGCCTTCGGCGATTCCTCCAACTTGTCGAGAAATTTTGGGAGGTCTTTCGCAAAATGCTGACCATCTGAATCAATGCTGATGGCGTAGTTATATCCGTTTTCGATGGCAAACCGAAAGCCGTTTCTCAGCGCTATGCCTTTGCCTTTGTTAACCGGGTGGGTGAATATTTTGATAAAGGAGAACTCTGCCAGCACGGTAGCGGTTTGATCGGTGCTGCCGTCGTTGACCACAAGGATATTGGTCGTATATGCGGCTACGTCCCTGATGACCTGTGCCAGCTTACTCGCGTTATTGAAAGTCGGAATCAGCACACATGTCTTCAAAGCTTCAAATCTTGCCTGATATAACGGTATTTCGATCATGTTCAGGGTCGTCAAATGGTTTGGCAAAAGTAAGGGATAATCTGCGCAGGTTTATTTGATGTTCAGCGTCTAATGGCCATTAAGACGAATTTTATGCTGAGAATTAATTGGTTAATAGTTGTTTTGTTTGTTTTCACGGGTGCTGCCACTGCCCAGAGTTTTACTGTAAAAGGAGTGTTGAAGAGAAGTGGCGACAGTTCCGCCTTAAACGGAATTTCTTTAAACCTCGTATCGACCAAAGACAGTCTTTCAAAATTTAATACGACCACGGGCGCTGATGGCAGTTTTCAGTTTTTGGCCCTTCCTGCCGATAGCTTTCTGCTGACCATTGGTGAAGCTGCCTATTTGCTCACTCCGAGAATGGTGGCCGCGGCCGCAGGAGATGTGGATCTGGGTCTGTTGGTTGCTTTCCCCTCGGATGTCGCAGTTGCTCCGGCGGGGCAGTCAGATTCGGTTCGTACGTCGACCAATGCAACAACTGACAGCATTCCGGAGCGTATCGTTTCGGTAAAGGGTGTGCTGCAGGACCGCGCGGATGCAGCTTTTTTGTCGGGTGCTACCGTGATTCTGCGCTCAAGAAAGGATTCAACTATCCGGTTCAATACACTCACTGATCGTCAGGGTAATTTTTCGCTTGCAGAAGTGCCTTCAGGTGTTTTTATACTTTCTGCTACTTCGGTGGGTTATGAGCTGGTCGACAGACAAATTGTGCTTCGGGAACTCAGCAATGACCTCGGCGTTATCAATGTGCCGAAAAAATCAACCGAGCTTGAGGGCGTCACTGTTATTGCGAAAACGCCTCCTGCCCAGCAGAAAGGAGACACCGTTCAATACAATGCCAGCCAGTTTAAAGTAAATCCGGATGCAACAGTAGAAGACCTTGTAAAGAAAATGCCGGGTGTTACCGTTGAAAAAGATGGTACGGTTACAGCGCAGGGAGAAACAGTGAGAAAAGTAACCATTGACGGCCGCGATTTTTTTGGCGATGATGCAACAGCAGCTCTTCGCAACCTCCCGTCTGATGTGGTTGATAAAATACAGGTATTCGACAGACTGAGCGACCAGGCGCAGGCTACGGGTGTTGATGATGGAAATTCACAGAAAGCAATCAATATAGTTACCAAGGCAGGTATGAGAAATGGACAGTTCGGAAGAATGTATGTGGGTTATGGAACAGATGAAAGGTATCAAGCCGGTGGTAACGTAAGTTTTTTCAAGGAAAACCGCCGCATTTCGCTGGTTGGTCTTGCAAACAATATCAACCAACAGAATTTCGGTTCACAGGATCTTCTTGGCGTCACCAGCAGTTCAGGTGGCGGCGGTGGTGGATTCAGGGGTGGTGGTGGTGCTCCGAGAGGCGGCGGCGGAAACTTCGGTGGCGGCGGAAATTTCGGCGGTGGCGGCGGCCAGGGTAATTTTCTGGTGGGTCAGCAAAGCGGTATCAGTAAGACAAATGCGATAGGTATCAACTTTTCTGACAAATGGGGCAAGAAAGCCGATGTGAGTGCGAGTTATTTTTTCAACAATAGTCAGACCAGTAATGACCGTACGTCGAACAGACAGTATCTCACCAATCCGGACACTACATTTTTTCAGGATGAGGTAGCGCTGAGCGACAGAGATAATTACAACCACAGATTCAACGGAAGACTGGAGTACAAATTCGATTCATCCAATTCATTGACCATTACTCCTTCATTCAGTTATCAGAAAAATCAATCAGATTTCAATACAAACAGTATCAGTTATTATGATCTGATAAATGGCAAGCAGACAGAATTTGAAAATGTCACGAGTGCGCTTACAAAAGGATACAGCTTCAATAATAATATCTTTTTCAGACATTCATTTGCAAAAAGAGGAAGAACGATATCACTCAATCTCAGCACAAGTTTCAACGAAAGGGATGGCGATACGTATGTAGATGCGAAAACAACCAACTATATCAATGGAGTGGGCGTTGACAGTCTGATACAGCAATTCTCTAACAATGCAACATCCGGGCGAACCATTTCTACGAATGTTGTTTATACCGAACCGATTGGCGCGAAGGGACAATTACAGATAAATTACAATCCATCTTTTACTACAAACAAAGCTGATCAGCAGACATTTCAGTTCGATAACAACAACGGGAAGTATTCAGATTTCGATACAACACTTTCAAACAAATTCGACAATACCTACAACACACACAATTCAGGACTGACCTATAGAATAGGAGATCGCGACAATCAGTTTTCCGTTGGAGTTAATTATCAGTATTCTTCTCTGCAGAGCGATCAGATTTTTCCCGCAAATACAAACGTTGATCGCAAGTTTTCAAATATGCTTCCAAATCTCCAGCTCAGAAGAAAGTTATCAGCGAAAAGCAGCATCCGTGTTTTCTATAGGACGAATGTGAATGCTCCCTCTGTAAATCAGTTGCAAAACGTAATTGACTATTCCAATCAGCAGAGAGTAACCACAGGAAATCCGGACCTTGATCAGCAGTACACACATACATTGGTGACAAGGTATACGTTTACAAATACGCAAAAAGGACAAAGTTTTTTCGCTAACCTTTTTCTCCAGAAAACCGATGACTATGTTGCAAATGCAACCTTTACCCCTACCCGCGGCGATTCTGTCATTGCAGGCGATATCAAATTGTATAGAGGGGCG
>JACMLD010000294.1 GCA_014379785.1 Chitinophagaceae bacterium | reverse complement strand
CCCAGCCCGGCACCACCAACATTTCCGATGTTAAAAGCCAGTCCACCAATGACAATCAGCAGGGCGAGCAAATAGCCCATACCGGGAAAAACTTTATTGGCAATATCCTGTGCGCGGGAGTTAGCCACCGCAATGATTCTCCAGATATTCAGCTGGGCAGCAATGTCAAGCAAAATAGAAACAAGAATGACAAATCCGAAACTGGTTAGCAGCATGTTTGTAAAGACGGTTGTCTGGGTAATAAATCCCGGACCGATGGCTGATGTGGCCATCAGGAATGCAGCGCCAATCACCGCCGACCGTTTTTTTCTTTTGCTGGGAATCGTCATTTGTTTTGTGCCGGTGACTGTAATTTTATTCCGTTGAAAAAAAGGGTTTCAGACAAGGTCTTTGCAAGGTCGAGGGCATTGTGTCCGTCGCTGTGAATACAAACTGTGCCGGCAACAATGTCAATCCAATTCCCCGAAGCTGTTTTTATTCTTCCGTGGTTGATCATCTCCAGTACACGTGCAGCGCTTTGGGCGGGGTCTTCTATCAGTGCATACTTTTCAGTTCTTGGTGTCAGCGTGCTGTCGTCTTCATAATTGCGGTCTGCAAACACTTCGGAGCAGGATGCCAGCCCTGCAGATTTTGCCGCACGGATGAGTTCACTTCCACTCAATCCATATACAATCAGCGAAGGATCAAAATCCTTTATCGCCGAGCAGATGGCGTCTGCAATTGCGCGATTGACAGAAGCCATATTATACAGACTGCCATGCGGTTTTACATGATGAAGCTTTGTCTCACGTGCATGCATAAACGCAGAAATGGCACCCATCTGAAAAAGCATGAGTGCATAAATATTTCTTGGCGCGAGATGAACCTCTGTCCGGCCAAAATTTTTTCTGTCGTCAAAGGACGGATGCGCCCCTACTGCGACACCGGCTTCCAAAGCTCTTTCCACCAGCATATCAATGGTGTCTGTGTCACCGGCATGAAAACAACAGGCGATGTTTACTGAACTGACAAAAGGAAAAAGATCAATATCATTTTGAATATTGTATGTCCGCAGTGCCGAGCTTTCTCCCATATCACAGTTTACATCCGTTATCTGCATAAGTATTCATTTAAGCGGGTCATACATGATTCCTGCAGCAGGTTGAGATCATGGATTTGCGATTGATATAATTTTTCGGCTTCTTCCATTTTTACCATACCAAACTTTATACAGTCACTCGGTCTGAGTTGCGCCAGTTTTGGCAAATGAGCGCTTACAACATGTGCAATCCGGGGATAACCGCCTGTTGTCTGGTGATCTGCCATAAGCACTACCAGTTGCCCGTTTGGCAATAATTGAATGGTGCCGAATGATACACCTGTCGACACCATTTGAAATTTATTGGACATCTTGAGGGGTTCGTTCTTTAATTGGTAACCCATCCGGTCTGAAGAAGGATGGATGATGAAGTTGGTTTCCTCCCAGCATTTTTTTGATTCCCAGTCAAGCAAGCCCCATTCATTTCCCGGAACGCAGGATATTTCATGCACATTGTTGTAACAGTTTGCCGTGTCGGCGCGCCATGGAAGAATAGCGGCATCGGTTTCTGCCCGCAGATTAGCAGATAATTTTTTACCCGGGCCGCAGGAGAGCTCATCATTTTTTGCAAGCTTTCTTCCCGTGAGACCCGTCGCACCGGCGTTGAGATTGGTGGTCCGGCTGCCCAGCCATTTATCCGTTGCAAATCCTCCTTCTATCGCGAGATAACATCTGGCCCCGCTCCGGTAAGACGGGAAGTGAAGAATGGTATTTTCTTTTACGACCACCGGCTGGCAGAGTGGTAACGGGATATCGTTGAGCGTTGGCTGAAAATCGCCCCCTGTCAGCGCTATGAGTGATTGCTTTCTGAAAAGTATCTGCGGTGCAGGAAAATGCACTTCAACCACAGCTGCATTTTTTTCACTGCCGGCAAGCAGGTTGGCGAGCGTTGCCGCGTAGGTATCCATCGGACCACCTGGGTTAATGCCCCAGTCGGCATAACCGGGTCTTCCAGAATCCTGGATGGTATCAAGGATACCTGGTTTAATGATCGAAATTGACATAATCGTTTTTTTCGATCCTTGAAAACTTGACTTTTTGTCCGGGTCTCAGCAGCGCCGGTATTTCTGCTCCTGGATCAAAAAGCCTGACCGGCGTGCTACCGATGATCTGCCAGCCACCCGGACTGCCTATGGGATAGATGCCTGTTTGCAATCCGGTTATGGCCACGCTGCCGGCTGTGACCATCCGCGGACTGCTTTTGCGGGGAACGGCGATACGGGGATCCAGTTTTCCCATGTAGGGAAAGCCTGGCAAAAATCCGATCATATAAATATGGTATAGTCCGGCAAGATGAATTTCAATCACATCTTCGGTTGTCAATCCGGTTGTTTCTGCCACTGTTGCCAGGTCGGGAGAAAATTCCTCTTCATAACAAACGGGAATGACAACGGTCTCTTCCTTGTCCGTTTCCATTGTCAGACTCTCGTCGTATACTTTGGTGAGGTAAGATTGCACCCAGGAGGATATGGTTTGCTTCGGTTGATAATGCTGCTGCACAACAAGTGGGTCATAATGCAGGGTAAGAGAACTGTAGGCTGAAACGGCGTCCCTGAGTCCATCAAAAGGGTGGTCACGCACCCAAACTTTCATGGCATTTACCTGTTGATTAAGTGATTGATCGATGGAATTGCCGAGGTCCATAACAACTGCCGCATCGCCAAGAGAGTAAATTGTCATAGTCGCCAGGTATCGCATCAAGTTACTTAAAATAAGGTAAGAAAGGGGGTGAAATTTCACCGATATCGCGCCAAAAGCCCCGTAAGGCTTTGGATGTCAATTTTTATTTTTGGCTGTTATACACTAAACTTGCACGCAAACACACCGGTAAAAACCGATTTAACAAGCTATGGCGAAGAATTTATTGATAGTGGAGTCCCCTGCGAAAGCGAAAACGATTGAAAAGATTCTGGGGGAAGATTTTGAGGTAAAGAGCTGCTATGGGCATATTCGTGACCTCGCAAAAGGCGATATGGGCATAGACGTCAAAAACAACTACCTACCCAGTTATATTGTACCGGAAGACAAGGAAAAAGTGGTGAAGGAATTGAAGGCTGTCGCCAAGAAATCGGGCGAAGTGTGGCTCGCAACGGATGAGGACCGTGAAGGGGAAGCTATCAGCTGGCACCTTTGCGAAGTGCTGGGTCTGGACCCGGCAACCACCAAAAGGATTGTATTTCATGAGATTACAAAACCGGCCATTCAAAAGGCAGTTGCCAATCCCCGCACAGTAGATATGAATCTCGTCAATGCGCAGCAGGCTCGACGCATTCTCGACAGAATTGTGGGTTTTGAACTCAGTCCTGTCCTGTGGAGAAAAATGAGCATGCGCAATAACCTCAGTGCCGGCAGGGTACAGAGCGTGGCGGTGCGAATCATTGCAGAACGTGAGCGTGAGATCAATGCATTCACTCCGGTGAGCACCTTTCGCATTGCCGCGGTGTTTGCGGCGAAAGATGTGTCGGGTAAGAATGTGAATTTCACTGCAGAAGGGAAAAAACATTCAAATGCAGAAAGTGCAGAGAAGTTTTTAAATACCTGCATCGGTGCAGATTACAAAGTGACTGATATCCAGGTAAAGCCT
>JACMLD010000293.1 GCA_014379785.1 Chitinophagaceae bacterium | reverse complement strand
TTTTTTCAGGCACGCTGTAACCGATTTCTGTTGCCATACCGGTTCCGATATGCCCTTTCTTTACATGCTCCCATGGAAAAAAAGTAAGAATTGTACCCGGAGTACCATTCTCGTTTCCAAAATAAAAATGATATGTGCCGGGGTCATCGAAATTGACCGTCTTTTTTACAAAACGCAATCCGAGTTCCTTTGCATAAAATGCATGATTCTGCTGCGCTGCACCGGCAATGGCCGTGATATGGTGCAGCCCCATAATTCTATTACTCATAAAATGATTTAAGCTTGCTTGATCAATTGAATTTCTGCGTGGATTTTGATTTCATCACTCACCACTACATTACCCGCTTCTGTTACCGCATTCCAGGTGAGACCAAAATCTTTTCTGTTGATCTTACCACTGACCGTAAACCCGGCCTTTGTCTGTCCGTAAGGGTCCACAACGATTCCACCGAACTCTACATTCAGCGTCAGAGGCTTTGTGGTTTCGCGAATGGTGACATCACCCGTGAGTTTTGCTGATTCCTTGTCGCCGGAGTAGCTTTTACCCACGAACCTGAGTTGCTTGAAACTTTCGGCATTGAAGAAATCATTCGATTTAAGATGGGTATCTCTCTGGGCGCTGTTGGTATCGAGTGAGTCGATGTCTGCGGTAAAAACGATAGAACTGGCCGTGTTGAAATCCTCAGACGCAGTTTCCACTTCCAGGTCAAAAGTTTTGAAATACCCGGTAACAGTGGTAATCATAAGGTGTTTTACCTTGAATTGTATCTCTGAGTGTGAAGGGTCAATTTTCCATTTTACTGACATGATAAAAGTTTTTAAGGTTTTGAAATATAAGTTTAAACATCAAATAGCTTGCCTGACAATTCTGTCAGTGTTTTCTTTGATACCACAAATTTACCATAGGCTGCCCTCGTGGACATTGACCCATGATAAGAAATCATTATTTTAGCCGCACAAAATCAATCACATGGTAAGAATTGCAATGCTAGGATCAGGATTTATTGGCAGGTTTTACGCCGATTCTATCCAGGGATACAGAAGTCAGGACAAAATCGTCAGCATTTATTCCAGAAGGGAGGAATCAGCTTCAAAGTTCGCAAAAGATTATAATGTCCCTTTTTATACCATAGATATGGAAGCCGCCATTGCCAGACCCGAGGTGGATATGGTCTGTATTTCACTTCCAAACAACCTTCATGAAGCAGCCGTCATGCTTTGCTGCAAACACAAAAAAGCGGTGATTATCACAAAACCGCTGGGCAGAAATGCGGCCGAAGCGGCCAGAATGGTCAACGCGGTTGAAGCGGCCGGGATTTTCAATGGATATCTTGAGGACCTGGTGTATACACCAAAATTTATAAAGGCACAGGAAAGTGTCCGCAACGGAGCGCTTGGCAGAATACTGTGGGCAAAATCAAGGGAAACCCATCCTGGCCCGCACAGTGAGTGGTTCTGGGACATTGAACAGGCTGGCGGAGGCTGTATCCTTGATCTCGGCTGTCATTGCATCGAAATCACACGCAGCTATATCGGAAAAGATATTCTGCCGGTGGAAGTCATGTGTTGGGCCGACACCCAGGTGAAGCCAATCGATGCAGAGGATCATGCCATCGGTCTTGTGAAATACGAGAATGGCGCCATTGGTCAGTTTGAAGTAAGCTGGACATTTCGCGGAGGGCTGGACCTCAGAGATGAGGTGATGGGCACTGAAGGAACAATATGGATCAACAGCTTTCTTCGTACGGGATTCGATATGTTTACCACAGGAAATGGTGGCGACTATATTGCTGAAAAAGCAGAAAGCAATACCGGCTGGCTGTTTCCTGTTGGAGACGACCTGAACGAACTCGGCTATAATCATATGTTTATGGACATGTTTAATGCCATGGAAAAAAATGAGAAGCCAAAGGAAACTTTTTATGATGGCTATGTGGTAAATTCCATCATCGATGCATGCTACCGCTCCATGAAAAGCAAATTATGGGAACCCGTTAAGCTGGATATCTGGAGAGGAAAGACCGGCGTGAGCAAAGACAGTCACCTGGTGGAGTACGACAAAGATCATTACCTGGTAAAAGAAGAAATGACGCATTACGGAGCAAAAAAGACCATCGTAAAACATAAACAGACAGGCAAGATTTCTGAAATAGAATCAAAATAAACGACACTTTCAAACAGCCATATGCAAACAAGAAAAGAATTTCTCAAAAATACGGCCGCTGCAGCGATAGGTCTGGCAGCAGCTCCCTCATTCGCCTTCGCACGCAAAGCGGCACCGGCATTTACGATTTCTCTGGCAGAATGGTCCCTCCACACACAACTGTTTGCAAAGCAAATTTCCAACCTCGATTTTCCCCGCGTCTGCCGCGAAAAATTTGGAATTGGTGTGGCGGAATATGTCAACCAGTTTTTTAAAGACAAAGCAAACGATACAAAATATCTTGCGGACCTGCTGCAGCGATGTAAGGACAATGGAGTAAAAAATCACCTCATCATGATCGACGGTGAGGGAGAACTGGGTTCGGTCGACAAAACCGCCCGGGATACTGCTGTTGAAAATCATTACAAATGGGTAGACGCAGCAACATATCTTGGCTGCGCCACCATTCGCGTAAACGCAGCAGGCAAGGGTTCCCGCGAAGAAGTCGCCAAAGCAGCAACAGAAGGTCTGATCAAACTGGGTGAGTTTGCAGGCAAATCAGGCATCAATGTCATTGTAGAAAATCACGGCGGGTTCAGTTCCGATGGTGGCTGGCTCTCTGGAGTTCTGAAAGGCACCGGCAGAAAGAATATCGGTGCATTGCCTGACTTCGGTAATTTTTGCATCACGAGAAATGCTGATCACAGTTGCAAGGAAGAGTACGACAGATACCAGGGTACGAAAGAGCTGATGCCATATGCAAAAGGTGTGAGTGCTAAGTCGCTCGACTTTGACGAAGCCGGAAATTGCGTGGAGACTGACTACAACAAAATGCTGAAGATCCTGAAGGATGCCAATTTCAATGGCTACGTCGGTATTGAATATGAAGGCAGCAAAATTGGAGAAGAGGAAGGCATCATAAAAACAAAGGCACTGCTGGAAAAAACTGCAAAGGCAGTTGGATACAAAATTTCATAATCACATAAACCCAAGTTCCAGGCGGGCTTCGTCAGACATCAGGTCTCTGGTCCATGGAGGATTGAAAGTGAGCATTACGTTGGCGTCGCTCACTCCTTCCACTCCCCTGACCTTGGTATCGACTTCGCGGATGATCTCGCCGGCAACAGGACAAGCGGGCGCTGTCAGTGTCATGGTGACATCTACGTACCCGTCATCAGTGATATTGATTCCATAGACCAGTCCGAGTTCCATGATATTGACCGGCAATTCGGGGTCATGTACCGTACGGAGTACCGCTTCTATGTCTTCCCTTATTTTCTCTTTATCGATCATGTTATTCTGTTCCGGTGATTTGAGAGTGAAGTGCGATGGCATATAGTTTCATCTGTTTCATCATTGACAGAAGTCCGTTTGACCTGGTTACCGAGAGATGCTCACGCAAACCAATCCTGTCAACAAAAAACAGATCCGCATCCATAATTTCTTTTGGAGAGTGACCACTCAATATGCGGATAACCATGCTTACAAGGCCTTTAGTAATAATGGCATCACTGTCTGCCGTAAAATATACTTTGTTGTCTTTGTATTCTGCATGAAGCCAAACCTGCGCCTGGCAACCTTTGATCAGGTTTGCCTCAACCTGGTACCTGGGATCGATCAAAGGAAGTTCCTTACCCATTTGTATAATATATTCATACTTCGCTTCCCATTCCGTCAGAAATTCAAAATCGTCTATCAGTTCTTCCTGTATCTCTTTTATTCCCATTTTTAGTCGTTGTGTCATTTTCACGGCGCTGTCATTTCGACCGAGCGCAGCGAGTGGAGAAATCCCCGGCCGATAGTCAGTCTGACAGCGGTTGGGGATTTCTCCACCCTGGCCCTTCGGGCCGGAGTCGAAATGACCATCCCCCGATCTAAGCCAACATCGTAATCGCTTTTTTAACGCCTTCCACCAGTATATCGACTTCAGCTTTTGTATTGTAGAATGCAAACGAAGCCCTAATCGTGCCGGGTATGCCGAAAAAATTCATCAGCGGCTCCGTGCAATGGTGACCAGTTCTCACGGCAATACCCATTTTATCAAGAATGAATCCGACATCATATGGATGCTGTCCTTCAATCACGAATGAAACCACACTGGCCTTGTTTTCGGCTGTACCGATAAAGCGGAGGCCGGTTATGAGGGACAACTGCGCAGTGGCATATTCCACAAGCTCTTCCTCCTGCCTGGCAATCTTATCAAGGCCGATGCTATTGATATAATCCACCGCATTCCCCAGACAAATAGCAGCCTCAATATTCGGCGTTCCCGCCTCAAATTTAAAAGGCAGTTCGTTGTAAGTCGTTTTTTCGAATGTGACCGTTTTTATCATATCTCCCCCGCCCTGATAAGGCTGCAATTTATTGAGCCATGATTCCTTGCCGTAAAGAATGCCGATGCCTGTAGGTCCATACATCTTATGACCGCTGAATGCCAGGAAATCGACGTCGAGTTCCTGCACATCCAGTTCAAGGTGTTGAACCGCCTGCGCAGCATCCAATAAAACGGGAATGCCGAGTGCATGCGCTTTTCCGATTATCTCGCGGACCGGATTGATGGTTCCAAGGCTGTTCGATACATAGCTGCAGGCAATTATTTTTACGCGGCTGTTGAGCAGCTTGTCAAACGCTGACATGATCAGTTCACCTTTCTCATTTATCGGGATCACTTTCAGCGAAGCGCCCTTCTCCTCACAGATCATCTGCCAGGGCACTATGTTCGAATGGTGTTCGAGATATGAAATAATGACTTCATCGCCTTTGCCGATAAATTGTTTGCCAAAACACGAAGCAACCAGGTTGATGCCATCGGTCGTTCCTTTGGTGAAAATCACCTCGTGCTCGAATGCTGCATTGATATAGGTGGCCAGCTTGCGGCGCGATTGCTCATACGCATCGGTGGCCTTCTGACTCAAATAATGTACGCCGCGGTGGACATTACTATTGAGTGAAGTATAATATGATTCAATGGCCCGGATGACCGGCCAGGGCTTTTGGGAGGTGGCCGCATTGTCCAGATATACCAGGGGCTTTCCGTTGACCGTGGTTGACAGGATCGGAAAATCTTTCCGTATTTTGATGAGGTCGAGCTCTTCCATTACGAGACTTGTAGACATAAGCGTTCAAATTTGCCAAATGCTAGAGTTTGTCTTCCAGCATCTGATTGATGTGCGCCTGTACTTCAGGTATGGGAATTTTTTCGGTTACGTCGAAAGCAAAAGCGTGAACAAGCAGTGCACGGGCCTTTGCATCGCCGATTCCCCTTGATTTGAGGTAAAACAGCGCGTTTTCGTTAAACTGGCCGATGGTGGAACCATGACTGCATTTCACGTCATCGGCAAATATTTCCAGCTGGGGTTTGGAGTCGATCGTTGCTTTGCGGCTCAGCATCAGATTATTATTCTTCTGAAACGCATTGGTTTTCTGGGCGGGTTTTCGGACAAATATTTTTCCGTTGAAAACACCGGTAGCTTCGTCTTTCATCACACCCTTGTAGAGCTCGTTGCTCTGGCAGTTTGGATGCCTGTGGTCAACCAGGGTATGGTTGTCCACCAGCTGATTGCCACCGGCCAGGTAAAGTCCATACAAATGCGTTTCCGTGTTCTCCCCGTTTAAACGCACGTGCAGATTGTTGCGGAACAACCTGGCTCCCGGCAGAGATACCTTGTAATTATTGTAAACGCTGGATCTCGCCTGCTCCACTTCTGTGTGCTGAATGCTGGTAGTCCTTGCGTGCCCGGTTTGAATATAATAATGACTGAAAATGGCGTTTTCGCCGAGGCTGACCTCTGAAACCGAATTGACAAAAACTGCCTTAGATGCTTCAGCAGTC
>JACMLD010000292.1 GCA_014379785.1 Chitinophagaceae bacterium | reverse complement strand
TCTGGATAACGGGGCTGTGGTTTACGAGTCAGACATTACCGCCATTGGTCAGTTCACAATTGTCATCAGCAAAATCGACTCTATTGGAGTGTCCGGTACCTTTTCGGGAAAAGTGAAAGACAGCAACGGCAATCCGAAGGACGTCGTGAATGGTAAGTTTAACGCCAAGTTCAAGACTTCTGCCGTCACACCACCTGCCGGTGATGGTCAGCTGACACTGTGGAGCAAAGCGGGATGCAGCCCGGGTGCCACCGCCATCCAGGTTTCGGTAAACGGATCAAACGGTACGATCACCAGCTTTCAGGCCGCTGAACCAGCATGTGCCACCGCAGGGACCTACACTGTCACACTCCCGGCCGGTACATATACCTGGACCGCCACCTGTGGTGCAGTCACAATAACAGGCTCAGTAACGGTTACAGCCGGCGGATGTACCCGGGGACAAGTAGATTTTACCGCGCCCGTAGCTACCAACTGTAAAATCAGCAATATTATTTTGTATGACGGAAGCGGCGATGCCGAATACGCTTACAAAGCTAGCTATACTGGAAATCTTGTTACCAAATGGGAGGCAATTGACAGCATTTCGAATACTGTTGATGCGGCTTTTAATCTCACCAGACCCGCCGGAAAGATTCAACTCGATGCAAACCAATACCTGGTCGTCAACGGCAATGGAAGAGTAACGGAGTTTCGCGGATATGAAGATCCAAGAGATCCAAATTCACTGCCGATAATCGTAAAGTATACCTATAATGGAAACGGTCAGCTGACTCAGCGCACGGAAGAATTGCAGCAGCTTCCTGGACAGGTGTATTTCACTTTTACATATACCTGGTCGGGCAACCTGCTAACGAAGGTGCAGGGAAAAACAGGGAATCAATTGTTTTATGAAGATGTTTATGAGTATGATGCACTCAAGACTGTTAAAAATGGTATCATTCTCCATTCCTTTGCCGCCGAAATATTTATGCTGCAATCGGTAGCGAACTTTGGAGTAGCACCCGATAAGGCATTTACTAAGATCACTCAGAAGACTTTTGATCCATTACAGGGTACGATTCTGACCACGTCCATCGCGACATTTGACCAGTATGTCATAGATGCTGCCGGATTTGTTCAGAGCTTCAGACTCAACGATGCAGCCCTTGAAGGCCTGGGCTTCGGTGTAATGCCAACCGGTACATACAAACTTTTCTACAATTGCCCATAAGATAAAAAAAACAAGGCCCGACCTGGAAAGGAAGGGCCTTTGTAAACCGCATTTAGAGACTCGAAAAAAAGCAGTTTTATTATTTAGAAGCCTTAATCAATTTTCTGTTTATTACCTGCCCGCCAGCTTCCACTCTCAATACATATGAACCGCTGCTCAGTCCACCAAGACCGGGAATCAAGACTGTGTTCACACCTTTGTGCAACTGCTCACGCGTTCTTTTCACCTCTCTTCCATAATTGTCAAACACAATAACGAGAGCGGTCTGATCAGCCGGCGTCAGCATCTCAAATGAAATCTGACTTACAAACGGATTCTGGACTGACCTGATATCGAGCTTCAGCAAATGACTGTTTAGTGATACCACCCTGCTATACTTTGAACTGTTGCCATCACTCATTTTAATGCGGTAATATACCGTTCCGTTGACCTCACTGTCATCCGTAAACGTATATGAGTTTCCTTCACCATCCGCAGCTGTAGCTTCCACTCTGCCGATGTTCTCGAAGTGAATGCCATCTGTACTTCTTTCAATTTCAAAATGCAGATCGCCTGTTTCATCTTCCGTGGTCCAATACAATTGTCCGGTTTTATTCTGCAGTCGGGCATCAAAAGATTTCAATTTGGTAGACAACACATAACCGCAGTTGTTTACCCATACTCTGATGGTTGTGCTTGCATAGAATGAACAGTTCGGGTCGTTGAGATTCGCAGCCGTGGATGCCACACGTATTCTGAACAACCGGTTGTGTACGGCGCTGTCGGCTATAAAGGAAGGATAGGTGGCAGTATATTCCCACTCACCTGCGTTGAGCACTGGGGTAGCTGTACCGCCAACACCTGTGTTGCTCCAGGTCGCTCCTCCGTTTGTACTTTCTTCCCATCTCCAGTAAATATAGTTGGAGAAAAAGCAGCGTACAACAGTGTACATATCTACCTGATTGCCATAACATGCGTTTACAGTTGGCGATGGAAACAAGTTCAGGTTTGGTGTACAGGTCGCCACTGAGATATCATCAATCGCCCAGTCATTGCCGCCGCCACCAGGTGCATTGTTTCTCACTGTGTAAGTGAGCGAAGTCTGGGCGGGACCGGTGAGATAGGTAAATCCTTTCTTTATCCATTGTCCGCTGTATTTGATAAGCCCGGTACTGTAATAGTCAATACCGTCCACTTCAAATATCAGACTCGGATATACGCCTGAAGAATCGCCTGCAGCAGTGGGTATATAACCCAGTGATCCTGCACCTCTGCCCATGGAATCACAACCGCAGCGGCTGCAGATATTACGAAACCATGCAGACAACTCATAATAGGTATTGGGACAAAGATTCGTGATGGTGTGACGGAATGCCGAGTCAGTTTTATAACTCGCATTTATCACCAGCATGTAACCACCATTGTTATTGTTTACCGTGTCGGCAGCAGGATTTCCTGCAGTTGGACTCACAGCACCTGTATGGTCACCAATGATATCCCATACTGTAAAGACACGGTGTGTCGGTGAGGCTCCGTCCGGTTTGGGCCATGCGTTGGATGTAGTGTAATTCGTTCTTGTACTGGTATTGTTTGCAATGCCGTAGAAATAATCCTGCGGTCCATTGGTATTGAAAAAATTATACACATAACTGCCAGGGATAGACGCAGATGTACCACGGTTCCTTGGCTTGCCGCCTCCGAAGGTACCGTTGAATTCGGCACCGAGTGCATTTGCACCGATACTGTTCGGACAGATACCATAGTTGCGGAAAATAAAAACACGGATCGCACCGAATATAATGGTCTGTGTAGACGCAGCTCCCAGCTTATAGGTTGCTGAACCGCCACCAATATTGAGGGTGGTGCCATAAGCAGCCAGCACTCTCACGCGATAAGATGCCACAAGAATACAGGCGCTGTTGTAAAATGATGGCTTGTCTGTAGCCTTTACTCTTCCGCGTTTTGTTGGTGTCGCGGGATTATCAGAGGGATTAAATCCCAGGTTGATGGTAATGGCCGAGCCTGCAATTCTGCCTACATCATCTCCAGATGCATCGGAAAGGGTTTTGTAAACCTTCGCTTCGTTTGTCAGCACTTTGAGTGTTGACGGAATATATGCTGTTCCCGGAGGCACGTTGTCGTAAAATGCACAACTGTCTGCAGTTGCTCCACTTCTCACCACAAAGGTTGCCCTGATTTCCAGGGTATCGCCGGGCTCAACTGTTCCCCCCGTAGTGCCTTTTGTAACGTTGAAATAACTTTTACCATAATCAACCGACTGTGCAACTGCCAGTACCGGCGCGAAGATGGAAACGGTGAGAATAATAAGGATAGAAAAGAAGTAATTGGGTAGAGGTCTTTTCATAGATACGGATTTGGATTCAAAATCGGATGCTGGATTAGTGCATCCCGCCACATTCAAATTTAGTCATTCGTTTATTCAAATGCAATCGTACAATTACCTTCAAAGTATCGAACAGTCCCTATTTGATTTCAGTTAAATGTCCACTACTTTGTGGGTAAGAAACCAATATTCATGAAAAATTCAATACACCTAATTGTATTCCTCATAACTATATGGGTCTTTCCATTTAGACTGTATGCACAGAGCGAACCATTCAGCATGCAGGTGCTGAATACAATGCCGCCGGGCACCTCACAGGATTACGCGCTGGCACATCCATTTGAACTCACTTACGGTCCGGACGATTTTTTATATGTATCTGAAAAGATAGGAAGAGTGCTAAGGGTTAATACTACAACCGGAATAAGATCAATCATCCTCGATATACAATCAAAAGTTTATCTCACCATCAACAGAAGTGGTTCCGCACCTTTCGCCGCCTCTTCAATCGGCCAGGACGGAATGATGGGTCTTGCATTGCATCCTCAATTCGGACAGGGAACCAATCAGGATTCAATTTTTGTTGCTTACAGTTATGCAGACGGCCAGGTGCGTATTTCCAGATTCAGTTACAACGGTTTCAACTCAGCTGACGGACTGGTAGCAGAGTATTTCAACAACAGAACACTGAGCAATGAGCCGGTGTTGAACCGCACAGATACCGATATAGATTTTGTATGGGCCGGATCACCAGGTGCGGGGATCGGAACGGACAATTTTTCTGTAAGATGGACTGGTCAGGTGCAGGCGCCTGTCACCGGCAACTATACTTTTTCAACGAACTCAGATGATGGTGTCCGATTGTATGTAAACGATACATTGAGAATAAATAACTGGACCGACCACGGTGCTACAATCGATAACAGCGGTTCAGTGTTTCTGAATGCTGGTCAGCTCTATAATATAAAAATGGAGTTTTACGAAAGTACGGCCGGCGCAACCGCTCAGCTCTTGTGGGCATACCCCGGACAGGCACAGCAGGTGATTCCGGCGGCCCGATTTTTCAGATCCGGAAATTTTATGACAGGAGAAAAGTATCTGATAGAAGGTCTCCCTGCAAACAACGACCATAGCTCTGGCAGGCTAACCGTGGGGGCCGACAATCGGTTGTACTATTCATGTGGCGACCTTGGACATAACCAGTTTGGAAGCACATGTCTTTTTATACTTTCGCAGGATCTGCCATCAGCGGCTCATGTATCCGCAGAGAACTATATGAATTATTCAGGTAAGGTGTTGCGCATTGGTTTCGACGGATCGATCCCTTCAGACAATCCCCTTCTTTCCGGCGTCAGAAGTCATGTGTTCACACTTGGACATAGAAATCCGCAGGGGCTTGTATGGCAGCGAAACGCATCGCTCGGATATGGCTTCCCCACCATGACCGCAGGCGGAAAATTATTCAGCAGTGAACAGGGTCCAAGAACGGACGATGAAATAAATATTCTTGAATCAGGAAGGAATTATGGCTGGCCCTATATTGCCGGCGACTCGGACAACATCAATTATCAGTATGTGGTGGAAGCATCATCAGGTAGTTGTAATGCTGGTTCTTACAATGAAAACTATATAGCCGCCGGTGCCCAGATTTTTCAGGAAAACCAGGCGCCTGCATCTGTGAAAACAAATTTCCGGGCACCACTGAAAATGCTTTTTAAAGACTGCGGCTCACTTCCATTTTCGAAGTGCGATGCCGGAGGCACTAACTGGATGAAGTTTGCAACCATAGCTCCCTCCAGTGTTGATTTTTATGGAGTGAATGGCGGTCCGGGCATTCCCGACTGGTATCCCTCTCTCATTGTACCAACGCTGAGAAAGGGTACACTTTACCGGCTGAAACTGAACCCCGCACAGACGGCCTTTATTACCGATACCATTCCTTATTTCTTCAGCAACAACCGATACCGGGATGTTGCCATTAACCCGGCCGGGAATAAGATTTACATTATAACCGACAGCATAGGTACTACATCGGGACCGAGTGGAAGTGGCACCAGCAGCCTGACAAACCGTGGCGCCATTTTAGAATATACATATACAGGCGCCGGACTTGCTGTATCCCCTCGCGACACATTGCCACAGGCAGCTCCGGCAATGATAAAAATTTATCCTAATCCGGCGACAGATTTTGTGACGGTATCTATAGAAAAATCCGTGCGCATGCCTGTGAGGTATCAGTTGTTTGATGGTGCCGGCAGGCTCGTTGCAGATGGTTCTTCATCAAAGGATCGTTTCGTGATCAGGGTGAGTGGAATGAGAGCAGGTGTATACGTGCTCAAGATATTCAACGTCTATGGTGCTGAAATAAAGATGGAGAAGATCATAAAAATGTAAGGATACTAAAGACCGAGCACGGTTCGCAGTTTTGAATAACCGCTTTTGCTCACCGGTACTTTGGCACCATTGCTGAGAATGGCGATATGGCCGTCTTTTTCATACTGGTCAAGCCTCGTAATGTATTGTACATTGACAATATACGATCTGTGCGAACGGGCAAACTGCTGGGCGTCCAGTACTTTCTCGAAATAAGCCATCGTTTTGTTTTTGAGAAAGCTTCCTTCGCGGGTATGCACTTTTACATAGTCGTCTGAAGCTTCGAGAAACAGGACTTCGTGCGCGGGGATGATCTTGATTTTCGCTCCGTTTTTCACAACGATGCGCTGACTCTGTGATGGACTCATCGCTGCAGTTTCCAGCAGTTCAGCAGGTGCAGAACCCTGCGATGGATGTTGTTCGCGCCATTTTTTTACCGCTTTTTCAAAGCCGTCTTTGCTGAAAGGTTTGAGTAAATAATCCACAGCATGCGATTCGAATGCACGCATGGCATATTCATCGAAGGCAGTGGTAAAAATGACTGCGGGTGGATGCTCAATAAG
>JACMLD010000291.1 GCA_014379785.1 Chitinophagaceae bacterium | reverse complement strand
GTTGAGAATTGTCCAGGTGCTGCCACCATCCGTGCTTTTGTAAAGTCCGCTGGTTTTTCCACCTTCCTCAAAATTCCATGCTGTCCTCGTGCGGTACCAGGTGGCCGCGTAGAGCACATTTGGATTGATTGGGTCGATGTCAATATCGATCGCACCTGTTTTATCGTCGCTGATCAATGTCTGTGACCAGGTTTTTCCGCCGTCCGTTGTTTTGTAGACTCCTCTTTCCTTGTTGAAAGAATAAAGATGTCCGAGTACCGCCACCCATGCCGTGTTCGGGTCTTTGGGATGGAGCAGAATTTTGCCTATATGGTGTGATTCGGGAAGTCCTGTCCATGTCCAGTTTTTGCCGTTATCATTGCTTTTGTATACTCCTGTGCCTGCATAAGTTGAACGACTGCTGTTAACCTCCCCGGTGCCGACCCAGATGGTGCGGGTTTTCCAATCAACCGCGATATCACCCATAAACAGGTTTTCAACGCTGTCAAATATGGGCGTGAAACTGATGCCATTGTTTACAGTGTGCCAGAGACCGCCTGTAGCATAGGCAACATAAAATTCTGTTGGATCCTCCGGATTTGCATCTATATCACTAACTCTTCCGCTCATGATGGTTGGGCCTACATTGCGAAATTTAACATCCTTTAAGAGTGATTTAGACTCCCATTCCCTTCTTTTTTCGCGATCTTTGCCTGGTTGGTCGTTGATGATAGGGGTGACTTGGCCCTGGGCGATGACGACAGATAATAGTAATAGTGTTAAAAGCAGTTGTTTTGGCATGTGAGTTGGTTTGTTGGAACAATTATACGGTCGTGGAACCGTTTTTATGGTAGTCTCAAACATACTAAAGATGCGTTATATTTTAATTCTTTGTTGTCTGTTTTCTTTGCCGGGCTTCGCCCAGTGGAAGAATTATGTCATTGGCGTGAAAGGGGATACTTTGAATCGTGTCGACAAACAGGATCGCAAGCAGGGGCCGTGGATAGTGAGATATGAAGAGATCCGTGGCGAGCCTGGCTATGAGGAAGAAGGGGAGTATAAAAATGGAAAGAAAGAAGGTGCTTGGAGAAGGTATTCTCTCACGGGCGATATTGCAGCCATCGAAAATTATCGCTGGGGCTTTAAAGACGGCATGAATAAATATTTTAATCTCAACGGTGAACTCGTGAAGGAAGAAGGCTGGAGAGCGTTGAATCCGGATAAGGTGTATGACACCATTGATGTAGAGGATCCTGCCAGCCCGGATACTTACAAGAAAGTAATTGTAAAAAATGAAGGAGCGTCGCTCAAGCACGGTACCTGGAAGTATTACGATGCAACAGCGGGCTTTATCACCAAGACAGAATTTTATCTTCTGGGCAAGCTGGAGAACAACGACAATCCGCTCGACGGGGTGGTTGCAAAACCAAAGTCCGATTCTGCCAATGCAAAGGCCAAAGCAAAACCAAAACCCAAAGAGGTGCTGGATTTTGAAAAACAGAATTCCGGAAAGAAAAAAGTGAAGGTCAGAGACGGAAAGACTTTTTGAGTCATTTCGACCGAGCGCAGCGAGTGTAGAAATCCCCTGCCGCTGTTAATGACTCAACTTCGGCCGGTTGGGGATTTCTCCGCCCCTTGGCTTCGCCAAAGGAGTCGAAATGACCGTCACGACGACTTTTGCTTTTCTCTACCCATCTTCAAATAAAAATATTCCAGCTGATAATTGATACTGTTCTTCCAGTAGTCCATTTTGTGAGCACCTGGCCGTTCAGTGTAATCGTGATCGATATTCAGCTTCAGCAATTTTTCATGCAATGCACGGTTCACAGGAAGAAAAAAATCGTCGATGCCGCAATCGATTATGATATTGAGTGCCTTGTTTGTCAGAGTATCCACTAAATTAATGACTACATTTCTGTTCCAGTTTTCAATGCAGCAGCTGGTATCTCCGAGTTTTGTTTTCAATCCCCAGTTGTTTGGAAATGGTCTGAAGTCGACCCCACCACTCGTAGAGCCCGCGGACCCAAACACATTCTGATGCCGGATGGCAAGGTACATTCCTCCGTGTCCGCCCATACTCAGGCCTGTGATGGAACGAGACGATCGGTCTGCAATGGTTTTATATTTCTGATCGATAAAACTGATCAATTCACCACTCACGAAAGTTTCATATTTATAGGTTGTATCTATTGGACTGTCGAGATACCAGCTGTTCACACCACCGTCCGGGCAAACATAGATGGACTGGTAGCGATCCGCGAGGTCAGCGAGCTGGGGCGCGGTACGTGGCCACTGGGCATAGCTACCGCCGTGACCGTGCAGAATTATTACAACCGGAAACCTGAAGCTGTTGCGTTTTTTCCAGTGATTGTCGGGTGTAATGACCACGCATTTGATTTCTTTTTTCATTGACGGACTATACACCAGAACAGTATCTGTTCGTCCGGCAAAACAACTGGTTACAAAAAACAGAATGATGGCAGCTAAAAAAAATCTTTTCATAGTGGCAATTTATATAAAAAAAGGTCCCCGTTTTTCGGGGACCTTTTCATTTATTATTTGCGGAATCAGAATCCTTTTTTGCCGGATTTCTCTTCAGCTTTCTGCATTGGGTTTACACCGGTGCTCTGACCGCGTGCTGCGGCAGTCTTCATTTTGAAAGACTGGAATTTTGTTGGCTCATCGGCGATTTTCGGCCATGAGTTGTTTGCAACATTGATATCAGCTGTTTCCTTCATTGGGTCGAGCTGTACTTTAGTCACCTGTTTGTCTTTGATAAAAGTCTTTATCACTTTTCCTTCATTCTTTCTCCAGACCTGGGCGGGAATTTTTTCTGTTTCTTTTGTGCCGTCTGCATAAGTCCATTCAAGAATGATTGGCATTACCAGTCCGCCTTTGTTGCTAAAGGTGATCTCGTAGAAATGCTTATTGGCCATTGTCTGTTTCATTGCTTCGTCCATCGGCTCGATGTTTGAAGTAGTGGGCACCTTGAATTTTGTGCTGTCGTATTGCTCGAGACCTCTGTTATATCTCCAGTAGAAATCACGAAGCGTGGAGTCAACGTCGGTTTCAAATTTGATGCTCTTGTCTTCGCGGTTTCTGATTTTTGAGATATCGTCAAATGTGCTGCCGGCAGGTTTTGGCAGTGACCGCATAGCGAAAGAATCATTCTGTACGGGTGGTACATACGAAAGGTCTGCCTTGAAATACTTGATGGTGTCAAGAGAAATGTCACATGCATCTGTACCGTAGAACCAGCCTCTCCAGAACCAGTCGAGGTCTTCACCGCTTGCATCTTCCAGCGTACGGAAAAGGTCTGCAGGCTCAGGATGTTTGAAAGCCCAGCGGCGTGCATATTCCTTGAATGCATAGTCAAACAATTCGCGACCCATTACTGTTTCACGGAGAATGTTTAACCCGGTTGCAGGCTTTGTATAAGCATTTGGTCCGAACAACGCAATGTTTTCTGAATTGGTCATGATTGGTTCCAACTGGTCTTTGGGCAAACGCATATAATCAGTGATTGTCCAGGCTGGCCCGCCGCGGGTTGGAAATTTATTGTCCCAGAGTTCTTCGGCGAGATATTCTACAAAAGAGTTCAGCCCCTCGTCCATCCAACTCCACTGACGTTCATCGCTGTTGATGATCATCGGGAAGAAGTTGTGACCTACTTCATGAATGATAACACCGAGCATTCCGTATTTGGTGCCTTCGCTGTATGTGCCGTCTTTTTCGGTGCGGCCATAGTTGAAACATATCATCGGGTATTCCATGCCGTTAGCAGCTTCTACGCTCTGTGCAGTAGGGTATGGGTAAGGAATGGTAAATTTTGAATATGTTTTGATGGTATGTGCAACTGCTTTCGTAGACATTTTACGATAAAGACCATATGCTTCTTTGCCGTAAAAGCTCATTGCCATGATTTTCTTTCCTTCAACGAATGCCGGCATTGCATCCCACACAAATTTGCGTGATGAACCCCATGCGAAGTCGCGGACGTTGTCGGCTTTGAAAATCCAGGTTTTTTTGGTTTTGCTTTTTTGTTTTTCAGCAGCCTTTGCTTCGTCGAGCGTAACTACTTCAACTGGTTCTTTTGTAGTCTGGGCTTTTTGCCAGCGTGCAAGTTGTGCAGCACTCAATACCTGCGGGTAATTCATCCCTTCTCCGGTAGCGCAAACCACGTGGTCGCCGGGAACTGTCATCTGAACTTTGAAGTTTCCAAAGGTCAGAGCAAACTCACCACGGCCGGTGAACTGATGATTCTGCCATCCCTGAAAATCACTGTACACGCAAAGACGCGGATACCATTGAGCCATGGTGAAAAGATGATTGCCGTCTTCGGGGAAGAACTCATAACCGCCGCGTCCGCCGACCGTCATTCGGTCTGTAATCTTATAATTCCAGTCGATTTTGAAAACGAACTGCTGGCCTGGTTTGAGTACGGCAGGCAATTCAAGACGCATCATTGTCTTGTTGACTGTGTATTTGAGGGCCTTTCCTGTTGCATCGGTAACCTTTACCAGGTTTACACCATTGTCGTTTGGCTTGGTGGCCATCTCAGCTCTTTTCAAACCGGCATCACTCATTTGTCTGCCCATTACATTCTGATCCTGGTAATTGGCATTTTTTGAGGAGCTGTGTTCATTCTCATCGAGCTGGAGCCAGAGAAATGTCAGCTGGTTCGGAGAATTGTTGAAATATGTGATGGTTTCGCTGCCTGTCAGTTTGAGGTTGGCTTCATCAAGTTCACATTTAATGTCGTAGTCGGCACGCTGTTGCCAGTATTTTGGACCAGGAGCGCCGCTTGCCGTACGGTATTCATTTGCTGTAGGCAAAGTGGTGCCCAGTTGTTCAAACTTGTTGCCGTGATTAGAACCCGGGTTGTTCTGAGTGTTTTGTGCAGATGCACTAAACAGTCCCAACGCTCCGCACAGGAACAAAGAGAGCTTTTTCATCTTCATGATTTTTAGTATTAGGAAATCTGTCATAAGCCATTTTTAAAGAGAAAAGAAGGATCAGTACTGAACTGATGCGCATCCACCAGAGTGCAGGAATTTTCAATAACTGCACTAAGATAAATGAAATCAACAAGACTGCTGCCACTACAAACAGTTGCGCTACTTCGATTCCAAGATTAAATGCCAGCAGGTGTGAGAGCAGATTATCTCTGCCTTCGAGGTCAAGAAATGAACTGGCGTATGCAAGTCCGTGTATGAGACCGAAAAACAAAGCAAAAAAGTAGACCCATGGCAATTTTCTGGATTTGTCGCCCTCTTTCTGCAAAAGATTGTTTATCGCTGTAATGGCGATCGTAAGCGGAATGGCAAACTCTATCCATTTTATAGGAAACGGTGTATAATTCAAAGCACTCAGCGCCAGCGTAATGCAATGTCCTATGGTGAAGGCAGTAACAAGTATCAGAATTTTTTTCCAGTCTTTCACGAGGTATCGCAGGCAGAGAGCGGCCACAAAGAGAATATGATCCATCGCTTCCCATGTAAGTATATGGTCAGCCCCTAACCCAAAATAGAATTTAAAATCCTGCATAGAAGCTTCTCATCCGCAGCCAAAACCAATGAGTTTTAACGTTTGGGTTGATTTTGCATGGAAAATAAGTAAGAGATTTGTGGCAGAAAAATTTTTATTGAGCAATGGCAGCATCTGTCTATAAATGGTTATCTCTTTCTTTTTTTGCTTTTGTGCATCCTTTCTATGTGAGCGTGACCGAGATCAACCACAATGAGAAGGATAAAACGCTCGAAATAGCCTGTAAACTTTTTCTGGATGACACGGAAAAAACGCTCAATAAACAGCTGAAGACACCTGTTGAACTGACAAAGCCAAAGGATCCCAAACAGGCACAGGCGATGGTGTCGGAGTATATCAAAAAGCACCTTCAGCTAAAGGTGGACGGCAAAAATATCGTGATCGACTTTGTAGGGTATGAAATTGAGGGGGCTTCGATCTGGTGTTATTTCCAGGCTAACAACGTAGCTGCGGTAAATAAACTATCTGTGATGGATAATATTCTTTACGAAACGTACGAGAACCAGATCAGCATCATACATACCACGGTCAAAGGTGAGAAAAAGAGTACGAGGATTGCGAATCCTGAGAAGGACGCGAGTTTTGAATTCTAGCCTGGGCAGGGTGAGTGTCATTCCGACCCCATCGCGAAGCGATGCGGATGGAAGAATCCCCAGCTATAGCTGAGTAACGGCTGGGGATTTCTCCACTCGCTGCGCTCGGTCGAAATGACTGCACATCTGCACATCTACACATTTGCACATCTGCTAATTTGCGAATTTACTTCGTGTTCCTCTCATACTGCAGCATCCATTCATACATATTCATACCATTACACTCCCTGGTGGCCGGGTTTGTTGCTTTGGTCCATGAGTTATGTCCGCCGGTTGGCCAGAATGTCGACTTGGCTGCAGGATTTGGATTGTGTGCATTGATCAGATTTACGATCATCCTGGTTGTGTTTGCCGAAACGGTTCCATCATCGTCATTGTGAAAGGTCCAGATAGGAAGATTCGTTGCGGCAATTTTAGTAGCCTGCGCATCATTCATCCAGCCCGCACCACAGATGGGAACTATCGCAGCGATTCTCGAAGAATTGTCAACCGCATATTCCCAGGTGGCACCACCGCCCATACTCAGACCAGCTACATAAATCCTGGTGGTATCAACACGATAATTCGCAATCGCATAATTTATCATGGCATTGACATCGGGCGCTTGTGGCCACGCTTTGAACTGTGGAGACACTACGATGAAGGAAAAATCTTTGCCGTTTACGGTAAAGCTGGGTGGAAATTTTTTCTGACTAAGAAGATTCGGCACGCCATTGTTTAGCACTTTTGAAAGATCGCTGGTTCCATTTCCAAGTTCACCCACGCCATGAATAAAAATCATTAGAGGATATTTTTTGGTAGTGGAGTCGTATCTCGCAGGGAGCGCCCGGTAGAATCCGCCGATATTTGAATTCACGTTGGCGTTGACCGCTACCTGTATGGCCGATTTTGTTTCCGGCACAGCGTCGGCCGGATTGCCGGGAGCCGTTGTGTCTTTCTTACAGGCCGAAAAGAGAATAATAATAGATGTCAGTATTGACAACATAGGGACAGGGTAATTTTTCATAATAATACGGATTTTAGGGTAGAATATCAGATTCAACTATATGGATCCGAATTATATGCCAAACGCCCCAAAATCGGAGTTTTACGGGCCAGATCGAGGGGTTCTGCGTACAAAAAAACCCTGCGGAAGCCGCAGGGTCAGATTTACTGTATATATAGTAGGAGCCTTAGTTCTTGTACTGGAGCATCCACTCGTACATATTCTTGCCATCACAATCTTTGGTGTTGGGGTCAGTTGCCCTTGTCCATGAATTGTGTCCGCCGTTTGGCCAGATAGTATGCCTGGCAACAGGGTTTGCATTGAATGAGTTGATAAAATCCACGATCATACGGGTTGTGTTGGCAGTTACGGTACCATCGTCCTCGTTATGAAAAGCCCATACCGGCACTTTATCATTTGCGATATTGGCACATGATGCCTGTGTAGGCCATGCAGCACCACAAATCGGAGCAATCGCAGCCACACGGCTTGAGTAAGCGATGCCATAATCCCATGTAATACCACCACCCATGCTCAGACCCGATACATAAATTCTTGTTGGGTCAACACGGTAGTTGGCAACTGCGTAATCCACCATCGCGTTTACGTCAGCAGGTGAAGGCCATGCTTTGAACTGTGGAGAGAAAACAATAAACGAATGATTGGCACCATTCACAGTAAACTGTGCAGGGAATCTCCTCTCATTTAATAATTTCGGAACTCCGTTATTCAAAACGCTGCCAAGTTGAGATGTACCATTTCCGAGTTCACCTACACCATGGATGAAGATCATCAACGGATATTTTTTTGTAGTTAAATCATAACGTGCCGGCAAAGCGCGGTAGAATCCACCAATATTGCCACCAACATTGAGATTTACTGCAACCTGGTTGGCCGGAGCTGTTTCAGCAACATCATTTGGGTCTGTGCCGCCTACTGGATTTACGGGGAGTTTAGGTTTTTTGATTTGTACCGTGTCGGTAGTTGTTTCTTCAACTTTGTCTTTTTGACAACTTACGAGCATTAGTACACAGCATGACATTGCCATGATACTGTTCAGAGCCTTGAACATCATTTGATATCAGATTTTAAAAGTGGTTAAAAAATTCTACAATAATTTGCTACTAAAAAATCGTGCTACGCGATTTCCCACTTCCATACCAAAATGAGGCCAAAAATTCGATTGCCAATAAAAAAAAATGAGTTTTTGATGTGGATCAAAAACTAATGTGGAGATCTAAGTGAAAATGCTAAGCAGCTATAGTTGATTGTCTACAACTTCTTTGCCGTCATCACTCAGGGTGACTAGTACTTTGTCGATGCGTTGCGCATCCATATCTATTATCTCGATGTCAAAGCCGCGCCAGGAGAGCTTATCGCCGGTATGAGGAATACGTTCGAGTTCGTGAAGTATAAAACCTGCGAGCGTGTCGAACTGTTGTTCGCCTTCTTTCATCCACGCAGTTTTCTGAAATCGTGTCAAGAAATCGTAAAAAGGAATTTGTCCGTCAACAAGATATGAACCATCATCTCTTTCTGTTATTTCATAGTCCTCAATATTTGGCTCTGCGATATCACCAACGATGGCCTCGAGGATATCATTGAGCGTGATGAGTCCAAGCATACTTCCATATTCATCAACCACGAAACATGAGTGCGTTTTGCTGGTTTTAAATTGCTCCAATAATTGGTAAGGGGTATTGTTTTCAGGTACAAAGAGCGCGGGCTTCATAATGTCCTTAAACGGGGTGTCGTCACTCACTATATAAAGGTCTTTTATAGAGACTATGCCTTTGATATTGTCTATCTGACCATCGCAAATCGGATATACAGAATGTGGTTCGCGGTTTATTTTTTCTTTGATGCCGTCTTCGTTCTCTTCCAGATCGAAAAAAATGATATCGCTCCGGTGGGTCATCAGAGAAGTAATATTTCGATCCCCCAGGTGGAATACCCTTTCGATGATTTCCTGCTCCGCTTCGTCAATCGTTCCGCTTTCGGTACCCTCATTGATGATTGCCTTTATTTCTTCTTCCGTTACAGAATCGTCTTTCGTGGTATGAATGTTAAATATTCTGAAAAAGAAGTTCGAAATTTTATTGAGGAGCCATACAATCGGATGGGTAAACTTGGCAAAATAGCGCATCGGGTAAGCGACCATCCTGGATATACGCTCGGCTTTCAACAGACCAATCCTTTTCGGGATGAGTTCACCAAATATGATCGATAAAAATGTGACGAGGATAACGATGACGGTTGTGGAAATGGTGTCTGCATATTTCTCCAGCCCTGCAATCTGCTCTACATATGGCTGAAGAAAGCGGCTGAACCTTTCTCCCGAGTACACACCCGTGATGATTGAAATGAGGGTAATGCCTATCTGAACGGCCGAAAGAAAAATCTGGGGATTGTTGGCAAGCTTCAGGGCCTCTTTGGCCTGGTCGTCGCCGTTGCCGGCCAGACTCTCCAGGCGTGACTTGCGTGCGGAAACCAGCGCAATTTCAGACATCGAAAAAAGACCATTCAACAAAACAAGAAAAAACAATATAACAACGTCCGTCATCTGGCTGGTTTGATTTGTAAGCTACTTAATCCCACATAATTATTGAAAACTTTCGCAACTGCAGTGCCAATCAGTGCCCCGAGCAACCCACCGCAGATAACATCGAGTGGATAGTGCACACCTACATAGACCTGAGCATAACATACCACAAAGGCCCAGAGAAAAATCAGTCTGATCCATTTGCCGGTAAAGAAAGAGAGGGTAGAAACAATAAACACCGCCATGCCGAAATGGTTCGTAGCGTGTGAAGAAGTAAATCCGGAACTCTGCGGACAATAGGTGACAAGGAAATTCATGGCATCAGAAATTTCCGGGTCGCGACAGGGACGCAGGCGGAAAATATTCTCTTTGATGAGCCTGCTGCTGACAATATCTCCAATGGCGGCGGTACAGATGCCGAATAAAAACCAAACCCAACCTTTTTTGCCAAAATTCACCACCGCGAATATGAGGAAGAAAAGGTACAGCGGTGCCCAGACAGTCGATTCTCTTACAAACGGAAGGAGGGCGTCAAAAAAATTGTTTGAAGTACCCGTGTTGATCGCATAAAACAGACGCTTGTCTATTGCATCGATTCCATTGAACCACTGAGGATGAACCTGTAAGAAAAACATGTTGCAAAAGTAGTGTGTAATTTTAAACTATTTTGCAGGACATTTATTTGTATGAAACCGATTCCGCGACTTGCACAATGGATACTGGGTGTCGCCATTTTTTTCCTGCTCACCATGACGATACTCAGGTTTTTCTCCTGGGTATACTTCAAACCAGCTCAACTGGCTGTTTCAGGTGCGATGCCTGTTTTCTTTCTTGGTTTCCGGTACGATGCAAGGATGGTGGGTATTCTCTCGTTGCTGCTGTTTCTCACGGCACTGATTCCACCTTTGAATCCTTTTCGCAAAAAAGCCGGCAAGGTGGTCGCACTTTCTCTCGCGTTTATTTTTATAATGGTGCTGGTGGTCATGTACAGTTTCGATTTCCTGCATTTCAAATATCTGCAGCAGCGACTCAACGCGAGTGCCCTTTCGTATCTTGAAGATGCAAAAATTTCCGGCAGCATGGTGTGGCAGACCTATCCGGTCATCAGGATATTGCTGGCGATGATAATTGCTGCTGTTATTCTGTATTTTCTGGTATCGCGAATGCTGAAAGCCATTCAGAGAAGACCGGTAAGTGAATCGCGCCGCAACCGCCTGATCGCTTTCCCGATCTTATTTTCGTTCATTGCGCTGGCAATTTTTGGCAAGGCAGGTCAGTACCCGCTGCGCTGGAGTGATGCGTTTAACCTGTCAGGTGACTTCCAGGCAAATATTGCCCTCAACCCCATACAATCGTTTTTCAGCTCGCTCAGCTTTCGCTCTTCGGGGTACGACGAAAAAAAAGTGAAGGAATATTATCCGCTCATGGCAGACTACCTCGGACTTCCCGCAGTGCCTGCCGAAGAGATATCATTCAGAAGAGAAATCAGGGTCAGCGACAGCAGCGCAACAAAACCCAATATAATATTGGTGATCTGCGAATCGTTTAGCGGCTACAAAAGTTCCATGTGGGGAAATCCGCTCAACGCCACTCCTTTTTTCAACCAGATTTCCAAAGAAGGCATATTTTTCGACAATTGTTTTACTCCGCATTTTGGCACTGCAAGAGGCGTGTGGGCAACTATCACGGGTATTCCGGATGTTGAACTTCAAAAAACTGCGAGCAGAAATCCGGGGATGGTTGACCAGCACACGATCATCAATGATTTTAAAGGGTATGAAAAACTTTATTTTCTTGGTGGCAGCACCAGCTGGGCAAATATCAGGGGTTTGCTTACGAATAATATCAGGGAACTGCGTTTATACGAGGAGGGTAGTTATAAATCTGCGACGGTAGATGTTTGGGGCATCAGCGACAAAAATCTTTTTCTCGAAGCGAATGAAATTCTCAAAACAGAAAAAAAACCTTTTTTCGCCATCATTCAGACCGCAGACAACCACCGGCCCTATACCATTCCCGAAGAGGATCTTTCTTCGTTTAAAAAAGTGCAGCACAGTTCAGATGAATTGAAAAAGTATGGATATGAATCGAATGAAGAACTGAATGCATTCAGGTATACAGATTTCGGGTACCAGACCTTTATTGAAGCGGCTTCAAAAGAAACCTATTTCAGCAACACCATATTTATGTTTATCGGTGACCACGGCATCAATGGCAATGCAGGTAACATGTTTCCGGCCTCGTGGACTGATCAGGGTTTGTCGGGCTACCACGTACCGTTGCTCTTTTATGCACCCGGTCGACTGAAACCGCAGCGCCTGCATGATGTGGCGTCGCAGGTGGATGTGCTGCCAACCCTGGCCGGACTGGCAGGAATTTCTTATACCAACACTACGCTGGGCCGCGATCTGCTGCACAGACATGCCAGTGACAGCGGAAAGAGCAACAAAGCATTTATCATCGACTATAACTACAACAGCATCGGCATTATCAAATCTCCCTGGTATTTTTCGAGGTTGCAGCAAGGCAATAAGAACAATATGGTGTGGGCAGATTTTTCGGGCAAGCCTACAGGCGAAGCGTCCACTTCCGACATAGATTCTCTGCGCCTCCAGGCCGACGCGTTTTACCAGACCGCGCGGTATATGCTGCTTAAAAACCGCAAGCAGCCTCAGCCTTAGGTTTTAGACGCTGCCAGCCGTGGGGTAATAGCTTTGTCCTATAATGTTTGTCTCCTCCAGCCGTCGGCAATTGCCCCGCGGCTGTGTTCCTGCTGGCTTGTCTCAGGTGAAGCATTTATTAATTGCCCCGCAGGAACGAAGGCCGCTACGGGCAAGTTGCCAGACGGCTGGTTGCAATCACCGTAAAAGCGGTGGGGTCTTATTGCAGACCCTAATAGATAGTCACTGAAAGGATGGCGCAAAAAACATAACGCCTTGGTTCCACGTTCTAAACTTCTTTTCAAATTGTAAGGAGTTTACATCGAGACCTGACTTTGTAGAATGTAACTGAAAGAAGCGACCGACTCCCGCAAAAACGGGGTGTCTGTCCCCAGCCGTCTGGCAACTTGCCCGTAGCGGCCTTCGTTCCTGCGGGTTGCTATCGAAGTCTCATGAATTAAGCACTGCCAGCAGGAACACAGCCGCGGGGCAATTGCCGACGGCTGGAAGAGACTACCATAAACGATCTCCTCAATTGCCGACGGCTGGAAGAGACTCAACCAAAAAACTACCGCAATACCTTACTTGCAACAATAATAAGCCGCGGGGATTTCCTGACATCATACCGCCCGAGGTCATAGTCGCCAAATACTTCCTGAACCTGCAGCTGATGAAAAGCCAGCATGTCATTGAAGTCGCCGAGACTGAATTTTGCCACTTTTTCCAAATATACCAGCGGCTCCCGTAAAGCCTCGTCTTCGATCTGGATCTTTTTATAAAAATGAGTCTCGTCGAACCACTTGGTCAGGTAAAAATTCACGCCCCCGATTTCTTGTTCTGTTTTATGCACAAGATGGTCCTCCGCATAATGCGTATTTACATAATCGATTACAAATGTGCCGTTGGGCCTGATAGAATTTGCTATCGTCCTTATGGCGTTGTAATGCTCCCGCTCTGTACGGAAATAACCGAAGCTGGTAAAGAAATTAAAGGCTAAATCGAAGTAATTGATCCAAAAGGGCAAACGCACATCATGCTGGTAGAAATGCAGTTTATCATTTGCAAATTGAAGGGCATGATCAATGCTCTCCGGAGAAATATCAATCCCACTCACGTCAAACCCCTTGTCTGCGAGTGTCCTCGAGTGACGGCCCCTTCCGCAGGCAACATCCAGAATTCTTGCATCCGCGGCAGGCGTTAGGCGCTCCAGCAGCCTTACGATAAAGGCTTCAGCTTCCTGGCCGTCGCGCTGAAAATACAATTGATGGAAATAGGGGGAGTTAAACCAGTCGTTGAGACCCAAGTCGGAATGCGCCAATTTGCTAAGTTTCGTCAAAAGTAGTCCGAAATGTGCAACCTTTTGTTTTGTGTGGCAAATGTGCATATTTCCTGCGGGAAATACGGTCGATAATCCCTTATTTTCGCAAGAAGGCAAACCTAATAACCGTGGCATTGATAAAAAGTATTTCTGGGATTCGTGGAACTGTCGGGGGCCACAGCGGCGAAAACTTAACTCCGCCTGATGTTGTAAAATTTGCAGCAGCCTATGGTATCTGGCTAAAGAAAAAAACACCTGGTAAAAGGGTGGTGATTGGTCGCGATGGTCGCATCAGCGGAGCCATGGTCAGCAGTCTTGTCGTTAATACACTTCTTGCACTCGGTATCGACGTCATTGATCTCGGCCTCTCCACCACACCTACCGTTGAACTTGCGGTGGGATGGGAATCCGCAGACGGAGGAATCATCATCACCGCAAGCCATAATCCAAAAGAATGGAATGCCCTGAAACTCCTGAATAACCTCGGGGAATTCGTTTCCGGAGAAGATGGAGCCGAAATTCTTCAGATTGCTTCAAAACAGGAGTTTGTTTTCATGCCTGTTGATAAAATCGGACAATACACCCTTAATACTGATACGCTTCAGAAACACATTGACGCCATCGTCAACTACCCGCTCGTAGACATCGAAGGAATCAGGGCGAAAAACTATAAAGTAGTGGTAGACGTGGTCAATTCCACCGGCGCTCTTTTTGTTCCACCATTGCTGAATGCCCTTGGCATTGAAGACGTTATCGTTATCAACGGCGAAGTAAATGGCAGATTCGCCCACAATCCCGAACCGTTGCCGGAAAACCTGGCGGAACTCAGCGCTGAAGTGAAAAAACGCGGAGCATCTTTTGGCATTGCGGTGGACCCGGATGTGGACAGACTCTGTTTTGTATGCGAGGACGGCAGCATGTTTGGAGAAGAATACACGCTGGTGGCAGTGGCCGACTATGTACTTGGGAAAAAGCCAGGCAATTCCGTATCAAATATGTCTTCCACCAAGGCACTGAAGGAAGTTACCATCAAGAATGGTGGTGAATATTTTCCTTCTGCTGTAGGAGAAGTGAATGTGTTGAAAAGAATGAAAGAGGTCAACGCAGAGATCGGTGGTGAGGGCAATGGCGGGATCATTGTGCCGGACCTGCATTACGGCCGTGATGCATTAATCGGCATCGGTCTCTTCCTTAGTTCACTCGCGCGTCACAAAAATGGTATGCGTTCATTCCGTGCCAGGTATCCCGACTATTTTATCTCCAAAAACAAGATAGAACTTGAAACCGGGATTGATGTCCTGGCCATTTTCGACAAAATCCAGAAAAAGTATAAAAAACAACCTGTCAATACCGAAGACGGTCTGAAAATAGAGTTCGATTCAGACTGGGTTCATCTCCGTACTTCCAATACAGAGCCCATTATCAGGATTTATGCCGAAAGCAGTTTTGAAACCACGGCAAACAATATTGCCCTCCGCCTGATGCAGGATATCAAAGAGTTTATGTAGGCCTTTATTATCTTTGCAGCTCTTATGCAAAGAATTTATCTTGATAACGCTGCTACTACTGCTCTTGACCCGACAGTTCTGGAAGCAATGATGCCTTATCTGACCGAAAAATTCGGTAATCCTTCCTCCATTTATTCATATGGCCGCGAGTCAAGACTTGCTGTTGAAAGCGCAAGAAAATCCGTCGCCAAAATTCTGAAAGCACATCCCGCAGAGATATTTTTCACTTCGGGAGGAACGGAAAGCAGCAATACGGCCATCACCGCCTCGATACGCGATCTCCGATGCGGCAGGATCATTTCATCTCCGATAGAACACCATGCCACTCTGCACAGCGTGCAGAATATGAACAGCCATCACGGGATACCGCTTGATTTTGTAAAGCTGTTGCCAGACGGACATATCGACCTCGCTGACCTGGAAACCCTGCTGGCCAAAAGCAAAGAAAAATGCCTGGTGTCCCTGATGCACGCCAACAATGAAATCGGAAATCTCCTCGATATACACGCGGTAGGCGCAATCTGCCGCCGTTACAATGCAGTATTTCATTCGGACACCGTGCAGACTGTTGGACATTATCCCTTTGACCTGCGCAATACCCCGGTTGATTTTATCACAGGAGCCGGCCATAAATTTCACGGACCGAAAGGAGTGGGCATTCTCTACATCAATGAAAACATCCGCATCCAGCCCTATATTCATGGCGGATCCCAGGAAAGAAATATGAGAGCCGGCACAGAAAATCTTTATGGCATTGTAGGCTTTGCCCGTGCGCTTGAAATGGCCACTAATTCTTACGAGCAGGATAGTCAATACATTACTTCCCTCAAAACTTACATGGCCGCCGAACTACAGAAAAAAATACCGGGAGTAAAATTCAATGGGGATCCTTTCGGAAGGTCATTGTATACCGTATTGAATGTGTCTTTTCCAAAGACAGAAAAGTCTGAAATGATACTTTTCAATCTCGATATCAACCATATCTGTGCCTCCGGCGGGAGTGCATGCACAAGCGGTGCCGACCTTGGTTCACATGTCATCAGGGCAATAGACAGCAATCCTGAACGGGTAGCCGTAAGGTTTTCCTTTTGTAAAAAGAATACAAAGGAAGAAATTGACCTTGTGATTGAAAAATTAAAAGGACTTATCTAGCCTTTCTAGAATTCTATCTGTCCGCGGATCTCGCCACCCGGATTCAAAGCGGTATGCACATTCACATACAACTCTCCAGCAAAAAGATCGGTTTCTTTCAGGGCAACCCCGTCGAAAAATACGCTGCCACTGAATGTACCGGCCGCCGCCGCAGGAAAGCCTGAGAATGTCTGAATCACCCCGGCATTAACACCTCTTTTCGCTGCACCGTGGATATGGGCTGCAGTGGGTGCTCCTGAAAGACTGTTCCAGGTAATCTTATAATAAAGCGTGCGGGTGTCCTTGTTGTATTCTACGTCCAGCAGACCATTCCATGCTCCGGGCTTGGCAGGATTTTCCTGATTGCCGTCCATTACAATCCCTGTTTTACGAATAACATTCACATCTGTCTTATCGCTGCAACCATTTAATGCAAGCACACAAACCGCCAGGGCGGGAAGGAGGAAAAATCTCAAAATTCTCATACAGTTAGTTTTATCGGGAGCAAGATAATGAATTAATTGAAAGCCGGGTCAGCTCGTTCATCCAAGCCGAAAATTCTTAACTTTCAGGAAACTTTGGAATGAAACATTCATCATTATTCGCTGTTTTGCTGCTGGTTTCCGCTGGATTTTTTTCCTGCAAAGACAATTCAAGAAACGTCGATTCGGCAACCGCCGACAGTACTGTAAAAGCGGTGTCTGCAGTTGCTGCTCCGGAATGGACAAAGCAGTCAAATATCTATGAAGTGAACGTCAGGCAATACACAAAGGAGGGCACTTTCAGCGCCTTCGCCAATTCTTTGCCCCGCCTGAAAACCATGGGGGTGGACATTCTCTGGTTTATGCCGATCACGCCCATCAGTAAAACCGATCGAAAGGGCACTCTCGGCAGTTATTATGCAGTGGCCGATTATAAATCAATCAACCCGGAATTTGGCACCATGGCCGATTGGAAAGCACTGGTAACAAATGCCCACGAACAGGGGTTTAAAGTGATCACAGACTGGGTCCCAAACCATACCGGGGCCGATCATCCATGGCTGACGACACATCCCGAGTTCTACACAAAGGACAGCACTGGAAAAGTGATGTATGCGTTTGACTGGTCAGACACACGCGACCTCAACTATTCAAACCGCGAGTTGCGTGACAGCATGATAGCTATTATGAAATGGTGGGTTGATGAAACGGGCATAGACGGTTTTCGCTGCGACGTAGCAGGAGAGGTGCCGACAGATTTCTGGCGTGAATGCATAGCGGCACTAAAAGAAAAGAAAAACATTTTTATGCTCGCCGAAGGTGACAAGGGTGATCTGCATAAAGCCGGTTTTGATGCCAGCTATCCCTGGGAAATGTTTAAGTGCATCAAAGACATCGCAGCAGGGATTAGACCTCCGGCAGCAATAGATAGCGTTCTCATGAAAGAGGATACCAGTTTCCCGGCCGGGGCGGTGAGAATGTATTTCACCAGCAATCACGACGAGAACAGCTGGAACAAAGCCGACTACGGAACATTCCCGGGATTAAAACATACCGCGTTCGCAGTGCTGACACAGACGCTCAGAAACAGTCTGCCTCTGGTATATAGCGGGCAGGAAGAACCTGTGCTAAGAAATATTTCATTTTTCGAAAAGGATGACATGAAATTCGGGCAGTTCAAACGAGCTCCTTTTTACCGCGCATTGCTGACACTGAGAAAATCCAATGCAGCCCTTGCCACCGACGCATCTTTTAAGAAAGTAAAAGCTGGCGATGAGAAAGCGGTATACGGTTACCTCAGAGAAAAAGATGGTAAGAAAGTGCTGGTGATACTCAACCTTTCAAACAAAGAGCAAAAGATTCGCGTAGAAGATTCCGCCTGTTATGGTGAACCAACGAATCTGTTTCTCGGCGTGAAAGAAAAAATAAATGAAACTGTTTCTTACAATGTGGAGCCCTGGGGCTATGTCGTTTACTACTATTAAAATTTCAACCCGACAGTGAGCGCAATATTGCTCGAATTGTTTTTCAAAGCTGCAAAAGTGTTTTGCTTATCGGCTAGCCTGTAAGGGAAACTTGCGTCGCGGGTCAGTCCCAGTACATAAGCCAGGTCCACGAAGTATCCTTTATTACGATAACCAAGACCGCCGCTTAAAAATATTTTTCTTCCCTTTAATTCTTTGTCCTTATACGGATTGCCATAATAAGCAAAACCAAGTCTGGCCATGATGGTAGTGAATTTCAGTTCACCCCCGGCTCTGAAATTGAAAGTGCCCTTGTAGTATTCTTTCACCCCTTTGTTTACACCTTCATAATATGAATCATCGTCCACTTCCTCTGCGGTACTGTATCTGTTTGAACGATAGTTGACATATTCTATATCAGCCGTCAGAAACCCACGTTGTTGTGATACATCCTGTGTTTCGCGGAGCACATATGAACCGCTGAGCATGATTCTCCAGGGACTGGTCATATCATATTTAAACTCTCCGGGTTTATTTCCATAATAATAATCGGAACCAATGCTGTCCACACCCGCATCATTCGGACCGAAGAGCTTTTCAACATCTGTGACCATCTTCGCTGTTACCTGGTCCGTCAATCCGTAAATCGTAGGCGTATGAATCGCGAGGCCCAACCTAACCTGCTCCACAGGTTTCACGATCAGTCCAAGTTTTGCGTTGAGTCCAAGTCCCTTGGTTTTATAAGTTTCTTCATATCTCGAAAATGCAAAATCGTTGTCGGTGTTTCCGGTTGCGTCTGTTTCAATGTATTCTGTTCTTCTTTCGTAGTTGACGATGGGCAGTCCCACGCTTCCGCCGATGTAAAACTTATCTCCTTTGTTGGCGGCAAAGCCCATGGCTATTTCTGTGATTCCACCGGTCGTGGTGATGCGGTTCTGCTGGTCACGCAGTGCCAGAAATTCGGGCCGCCCACGCACTTCCAGTCCACCACCGGCCGCACGAAATGTATCAATCAGGTATGTATACACTGCCATTTTTGTTGGGAGGGAAAGGTTTGAGCTGAAAACATTGTCGATCGAAACATTCGATTCCGACAATTCAAGTGCATATTGTTCAGAAAATGAACTGAAGTCGTTGTTGCCTTTGTAAAATACCTGGTTGTTGAAATTGGCGGAGCGGGTTACGGCTACGCCGAATGCGGTGCCTGCCCAATTGCCGCGGTTGTTTCCTGATCCGAATACAAATCCCGAAGTGCCAAGGTTGAAGCCATTGTCTTTTGCACTGTTGGCCGAACCACGGAAATTGCTTTTGCTGTTGAGAAATGAAAAGCCCGGACTGATCACAAATTCGCCGGTCTTGTAAAAGCCGAGACCTGCCGGGTTTACGAAGAGAGTAGAGAGGTCTCCGCCGAGCGAACCCATGGCACCACCGATACCCTGATTTCTGGCGGTTCCGCCGGGCGCATTCCATGAAAATTTAAGGGCATCTTCAGGGATCTGCGCAGAGGCAGATATAGAAAGCAAAACTGCTGAGCTGAGTATAAAAAAGCGCTTCATAAAAGATATTCGTTATTTCTATTGAGATATGGATACAAAAAAGGAGGAAACACTCAAGTAAGTACTCAAATCCGTTTCCTCCTTTATATCAGAAGAGTTTATGTATCTGTCATCAACCTCCGCGGCCCGGACGGCTCGGTGGTGTGCTGCTTCCTCCGCCACTGCCGCTGCCAGATGAAGATGAACCGCTGGAAGAAGAAGGTGTGTAGGAGCGCGATGGTGTAGAGCTGCTGTTTGAGCTGGAATTGGTATTCGAGTTGTTATACAGGTGTCTGCCACTTGCGTTATTGCTGTTGTTGTACCTGTTATTATTATTGTTGTTACCGTTGTAATAATAGCTGGTGCGTGAAGACCTTACCGGCGTTGAATAGCTGCGGTTGTTGTTTGTATAACTGTTATAGTTAAACGCAGATGGCCTGCTCTTGTTATAAGTGTAAGAGTTGCTCACTCCGCCGCCTTTTGGATAATAATAATAGGCAGGCATGCAGTAAGGATTGTAAAAGCTGTTCCAGTGGTAATAACTGTTCCATGGACTGTTCCAGTTATATGCATAGGTATTATAACGCCAGTCGTTCCAGCCATAATCGTTGTACGAATTCATGTAATAACGGTTGCGAACGCTGAGCCTCAAAAATCTGTCATTCCTGTAATTATCCTGAAATTCCTGGTAACCCTGAGGTTCGTATCTGTCCGTTTTTTCAACCTCTACATAACTGTCTCTTTCCTTGGCAGGAGAGTAGTATACATCGTCCGGGGTTTGACCAGTTTTATACACAGAAGAACAACTGCTCAGAGCAGCTACGCTTAACGCGAGGAGTAAAATTCTGGTATTCATGGTAAAGTCTTTGGTGTTTTAAAATTACTTTTGTATTTCCTGTACTAAAGTACAACAAAATTTACGCGGCACTCATTAAAACTTGTCATGGCAATGTTAAAATATGAACGGCCGTTAGTAGCGCCCCAAAACGGGAAAAACCACCTTATTATCAAATAAAATGAGCAAGGAGATTACAGCCAGGAGCCAGGATTATTCGAAATGGTATAACGACCTCGTGTTGAAAGGTCAGCTGGCCGATTATTCGGCAGTGAGAGGATGCATGGTGATAAAGCCATACGGTTTTGCACTTTGGGAGAACATGCGCGACCAGCTCGACAAAATGTTTAAGGAAACCGGGCACGTCAATGCCTATTTCCCGCTATTTGTACCGAAAAGCCTTTTTGAAGCCGAAGAAAAGAATGCCGAGGGCTTCGCAAAAGAATGTGCTGTGGTAACGCACTACAGACTGAAAGCAAATCCCGATAAAAAAGGTGCGCTGATGGTTGATCCTGATGCGAAACTGGAAGAAGAACTGGTTGTGCGTCCGACCAGTGAAGCCATTATCTGGAACACATACCGCGACTG
>JACMLD010000290.1 GCA_014379785.1 Chitinophagaceae bacterium | reverse complement strand
TCATTGATCTGTGCGCTTCACTGTCGTCTCCCACCTGGTAAGTCATTCCTTCGGTCAGCTCAAATTTTCTCCCGTCTTCTAATTCAGTGGTCATGCTGCCGGAGAGACAGAGAATGATATGACCTTTCACGCACCAGTGATCTGCAAAATATCCGGGGGAATAGGTTACCATTCTAACTCTTATGGCGCCAAAATGCTGGACTTTCCAGGATGCTAAACCGGTTTCGCCCCGGTGCTCTTCGGGTGCTATCTTGTTCCAATCGGTTACCGAAAACGGAAATGGGGGGATGTTCATATGTGTTTATTATCTGCAAATGTCAGTCATTTCGACCGAGCGCAGCGAGCGGAGAAATCCCCAGCCGGCCAGGGTTGAGTGCCTAACAGCAGAAGGAGCCCTCCACTTTGCGGGGTGACGGTCATGTCGAGCGCAGTCGAGACATCCCCCGCCGCTGTGAGAGTTCAACCATTATCGGCTGGGGATTTCTCCACCCGCACCGCTTTGCGGTCGGAGTCGACATAAGAAAACCCCGGCCATAAGCCAGGGTTTTTGTAATGTAGTTTCGGACGGGTTCTGAGAAAAATTTGAAGTTGACTGATATTGGACTTTAGCATCACTGCTATTCGATCTTCCTGATGGGATATTGGATAAATTGGTTAGTCAGGATATGAATGGTTTGTTTCTTGGGATATTGGACAGATTGATATTTTGCGATACCAATCAACTTCTGTAACGAAGATAGGGTTCCGGAAGATTCATCGTTAGCGCATTTATGCTGAATCTTCCGGATGTGGTTTTTACATCGGCGATCGTAATCCTACGATCGGCTACTTTATCAGAATCTGTTGACTGACCGCATTGTCATTGTTGCTCATTCTCACGATATATGTGCCCGGTAGTGTTGCGGGGAGTGTGAAGTTTATTCTGCCGCTGCGGCCATTTATATTTTGTCTCCATACTTCTTTTCCTTCCATACTGATCAGCTGCACCTGGTTATAATCGCCGGTAAGCATGAGACTGATTTGATTGTTTGTAACAACAGATGGCGCAACGAAATTCTGTTTGTCTTCGCTTCCGAAATTAAGTGAGACAGTTTTTGAATACTCAAACCTGCCATCTATATCCACCATACGGAGTCTGTAAAATAATCTGTCTCTCGGTGCGAGCATATGCGAATAACGATAGCTGCCGCTGTTGGTAGCGGCGATAACACCCGCCTGTTGAAACTCGGTTCCGTTAAGACTGTATTCGATTTCATATTGTCTGAGACTGACTTCTGTGTCGGTTGTCCATATCAGTTCGTTCACGCCATTTTTTGTGATGGCATTGAAGCTCGTGATTTTTACCGGCAGAGAACCGGTGGCCGTTGCCACCACTTCATAGAGCACACCATTGAGGGTTGTTGCATACAGTTCTCCCGCCTGTGTTTCACCGAATGATGAGATTGATCCGCGCAGCAGTTTATACATTATTGTATCGGCCGCAGCGCCATTTGGGGGAAGTGCCCATACATTGCCACTCACAAAATCTGCAAAAATATAGTGTCCGTACATGGCGGGGTAGTTGGTACCGCGATATACATATCCACCGGTGATCGAAAATCCGCCTGCAGCGGTAGTATGAGGATAGTCGAGCAGAGGAGGGGCATAGTTACTGGCAATCGGACATCCGCCACCATTGTATTGAAAATTCCCTTCCCAGCAATCCCATCCGTAGTTGATCCCTCCGGTTGCATTTGCTGCTCTCTTATTAACCTCTTCGCGCTGGCCCTGGCCTACATCTCCAATCCACATATCACCGGTCAGGCGGTCAAAGCTCCAGCGAAATGGATTGCGTAATCCTGTTGCCCAGATCTCATCGAGGATAGTTGGATCAGCAACCCAGGGGTTGTCAGCCGGCACAGTGTAGTATGGAAATATCTCCGATGAATTTGGTTTTATGCGAATCATTTTTCCGAGCAGTGAAGTTCCGTCCTGTGCATTGTCGTCCGGATCACCACCGCCGCCACCATCGCCGGTTGCGAAATACAGGTTGCCGTCAGGACCAAAAGCCATATGTCCACCATTGTGGTTGTCGTAGGTAGGATGTGGAATGGTCATCATGACGCGACGACTCGCCGGGTCGGCTATATTGGGATTGCCTGCGTCGGTAGTATAACGGGCGATTTCTATTGCACCAACCGGATTACTACTGTTAGAATTGTAATAGACATAAAAATTTCTGTTGGTAGTATAGTTCGGGTCAAAGGCCATACTCAGCAATCCTCTTTCACCCCCGGATAAGATAAGGCCTGTCATGTTGAGAAAGGGAGTCGGCGAAACTGTTGAGCCGTTATAGATGAGAATGGTTCCGCCCTGCTGTACAATAAAAAGGCGATTCGTGTTGTCATTGGGTGCCGCCAGTTCTATTGGTGAACTAAGGCCCGTGGCTCTTGAGGCAAAGCTTACTACCGGTTGTGAGAAAGCTGCGGTAAGAAAGAAAATTGTTATGGTCAGACAAAGAAATTGTCTCGAATAGGAGTAAAGAATTCGCATACTGGTTTGTTTAGTGATAAATCCGGAATGGGTGGGGGGACATATAATATATGCAAAAGAAAGGCCAGCACTGGAAAGCCGGGGCATAAAAAAGCCCCCCGGATTATCGGGGGGCTGGTAATGATTTGAATGATTAAAGCGTTTTCAACACATCGTTCATGCTTCTGACAGCTTCTGCGCTTTTATTGAAAAGACCCTGCTCTTCTTCGTTCAGTTTGAAATCGAGTATTTTTTCCCATCCGTTTTTGCCAATGACAACGGGTACGCCCAGGCAAATATCTTTCTGTCCATATTCTCCTTCGAGTGAAACACAGCAAGTAAAAAGTTTTTTCTGGTCGCGTACAATGCTTTCTACCAGCGCCGCACCGGCTGCACCTGGTGCATACCATGCTGATGTGCCGATGAGTTTCGTGAGTGTGGCACCGCCAACCATTGTGTCGGCTACGATTTGTTTCTGCTGTTCAGCGCTGAGGAAATTGCTTACCGGCGCGCCGTTCCACGTTGCCTGACGGATCAGAGGAATCATGGTGGTGTCTCCATGACCGCCAACTACTACTGCGTTCAGATCAGCGCTGCTGCAACCGAGGTGCTGGCTGAGCTGGTATTTAAACCTTGCACTGTCGAGCGTACCGCCCATACCAATGATGCGGTTCTTCGGAAGTCCTGTCGCTGTCAAAGTGAGATAGGTCATCGTATCCATCGGATTGCTGATGACTATAATGATGGTGTCTGGTGAATGGCGAAGGATATTTTCAGCAACTGTTTTTACGATCCCGGCATTGGTGCCGATCAGTTCTTCTCTTGTCATGCCTGGTTTACGCGGCAAGCCCGAGGTAATGACTACAACATCACTGCCTGCTGTTTTTGAATAGTCGTTGGTGCTTCCTGTGATACGGGTGTCGAAGCCAAGCAATGCAGCTGTCTGCATCATATCCTGTGCTTTTCCTTCTGCGAGCCCTTCTTTTATATCGAGCAAAACGAGTTCTTCTGCGAGTGCTTTCCTGGCTATATTATCGGCACAGGTTGCTCCAACGGCACCGGCACCTACAACAGTAACTTTCATCTGAAAATATTATATGTTGAAAAATTATTTGCGCTGCGAAGGTAGGGAGTTTAGCGTTTCGGTGAAAAGCCATCGAGGATTACTTCCACGCGGCGGTTTCCCTCAAAACTGGTGAGCAGTTTGCCAGACTTATCATAAAGCGCCAGGTATGGCAGACTCTTCATTTTGTAAAACGGCGGCCAGATGAATTGACGGTCGCGCCCCACGGTGATATTGGGATAGAGAGACAATTCAAATTCTTTATAAAACTTGACGATCTCTTCCATGGGCTGGTAGCTGGCCATTATGATCTGAATGCCTTTGAATTTGTCAATGTCGATCAGGAGATCCGCGGTCTGGTGACGGCAATGATCGCAGGTGGGACTAAAAAACATCAGCATTGTGTTTTGTCCTTTCTTTATCGTCTGGTTGGTCAAAAGGCCGGAATCCGTCTTCTGAATATCAATTTTTGGCATCAGTTTCGACTTCCAATAGGGGGCCGTACTGTCTGTTTGCGCGGCAAGTTCCATTGCGCCTGCCATCACCATTATAATCAGCAGGAATCTCATTGTAGTTTTCATGGCGACAAAAATAATAAAGAAAAATTTGGCGAGGTTACGAAAACTCCGTAGGTTTACGAAAACTTCGTAGATATGCTTGAGAAGCTTACAAGACAGGAAGAGGAAGCGATGC
>JACMLD010000289.1 GCA_014379785.1 Chitinophagaceae bacterium | reverse complement strand
TGTTGAGCTCATGCCCGTAATGGAACATCCATTCGATGGAAGCTGGGGCTACCAGGGCACAGGATTTTTCGCGCCCACATCCAGATTCGGATCTCCACAGGATTTTATGCGCCTGGTTGAAGCGTTTCACCAGGCAGGCATCGGAGTGATACTCGACTGGGTACCTTCGCATTTTCCGTATGACAGTCATGGACTGTTTATGTTCGACGGCACGCATACTTACGAGTACGCAGACATGCGCAAAGGATATCACCCGGACTGGAACTCATATATTTTCAATTATAAACGGGGAGAAGTAAAATCTTTTCTCATCAGCAGCGCCAGGTTCTGGCTCGATGTATTTCATGTAGACGGCATTAGAGTAGATGCCGTATCATCCATGCTCAAATTAAATTACTCGCGCACAGAAGGGCAGTGGGAGCCCAATGAACACGGCGGCGACGGAAACCTCGAAGCCATCGCTTTTATAAAAGATCTCAACGAGACAATCTTTCGTGATTTTCCCGATGTGCAGACCATTGCCGAAGAAGCCACTGACTGGCCGGGCATATCCAAACCAACATTTTCCGGCGGACTCGGGTTCGGCATGAAATGGATGATGGGATGGATGCACGATACGCTTCGATACTTCAAACAGTCACCCGACTACCGGAGATTTCAACAGGACCAGTTCACCTTTAGCATCATGTACTTTTTTGATGAAAATTTTATGCTGCCGCTGAGTCATGATGAAGTGGTGCATGGCAAGTCACCCATGATCTACAAAATGCCGGGTGATGAATGGCAGAAATTTGCAAACCTCCGTCTGCTGTATAGTTATATGTTTACTCATCCGGGCGGAAAACTCCTTTTTATGGGAAACGAATTTGCCGCCACCACAGAATGGAACCATAAAAGTGAATTGCCCTGGGAATTGCTGCAGTTTGAACCCCATAAAAAAATGCAGGACTGTGTAAAGACACTGCTGCATCTCGCTAAAAACGAACCCGCCTTTTATGAGAACCAATTCTCCTCCGACGGTTTCGAGTGGGTGTCGCTCAACCGCGAAGAATCCGTCCTCATTTATCGCCGCAAAGGCAAGGATCCCGCCGATGATGTGTTGGTTTTGTTAAATATGACCACAAATGTCAGACGCGACTGGAAGGTCAGAACACATGGAAAAGAGTCCTGGAAGGAAATTTTCAACAGTAACTGCGCGGATTTCTGGGGCACGGGAGACGTTTTCAACCCTGAACCAACCACGACACTGGTGGATAAAAAGGAAAAAATGTATGAAATAAATGTCCATTTGCCGGCGTTAGGTGCAGTGATATTGAAGTGACTTGTTTCTTCGTTTTTTTTACCAATACTTCCAATTAAATGAAAAGCCTTACAACCATCGTTTTAAGCGCGTGCACCCTGGCGTCTTTCGCCCAGGCAGGAGACAGTTCGGAATTCTACTATAAAAAAGGAGTTGATTCTAAAAATGAGCGCCGATATCTGCTCGCATCACAGCATTTTCAAAAATCGGTTCAGTTCAACGCCTCCAATACAGCCGCTCAGAAAGAACTCGGCCATACATATGTGGAAATGAAGAAATACGACCTGGCAAAAAATGCCTATGTCGAAGTGCTGAAAAAAGAACCAACAGACCCCGCCACACTCGAAAACATCACCAATATTTATTTCTGGACGAGAAAATGGCCCGAAGCCATCGCGCATGCAAAAAAAATGCAGGAGCTGAAGATTGGCAAAAACACAAACTATATCATCGGCAAAAGTTATTATGAATCGGAAGATTATGGACAGATGCTGAAATACCTGCAGGCTGCCACGAAGGACGATTCGCTCAACGCAGAGATACCTTATATTATTGGCAGAAGTTTTGTCGACATGAGTAACTACCGCGCTGCTGTGCCTTATTTTGAAAAAGCCATCGGTCTCGATACCACAAAATCAAGATGGGTGTATGAAACTGCAATGAACTACGCAGCAATACCCGATGATAAAAATGCGGTAAGGGTTTATCAGTTGGCGGCAACCAGGGGTTACAGAACTGACAATGATTACTATGAAAATCTGGCGACCTCTTATATTGGCCTCAAACAACCTGAAAAAGGTTTGGAGCTTTTAAAAACGGTCCTGGAGAAAAAGCCAGCGGATATGGAATTGCTCTATAGCGTGGCAGATCTGAGCTACAAGACAGGAAAGTACCAGGACGCTATTGATTACTGGGACAGAGTGCTGACCCTCGACAAACAGAATTTTAAATCACTTTATATGATCGGCCTTTCTTATCAGAAAAAGGGTGACAAGTCAAAAGGAATGGCACTTTGTGATCAGGCCATCCGAATGGATCCTTCACTGGCAAACCTCAGAGAGCAGAAACAGATGCCTGGCATGTAATCACATTCTTTCCGGCACGCGTATTCCCAACAAACCCATTCCGGTTGCAATAACATTTGCGGTCATCTGGCATAGCCTGAGCCGCAATTGTTTTTT
>JACMLD010000288.1 GCA_014379785.1 Chitinophagaceae bacterium | reverse complement strand
TTGTTTTTATAAAGACTAAATTTTATATCCTTCTTGTTTTTTACGTTTGGCATGGGAATCCACTTGCCAATGACAGCAGAATTATCCCAGGCTTTTGCCTTTTCCCATGGCAAACCTTTTTCTTTCAACTCATTTTGTATATCTCTCGCAGTGAAGTCGATACCAACTGTAACGGCATCATAGTATTTATTCGCAAAACGGTCTTGTATGTACTTGCCATTTTTCGATACTCTGAGCACGAGTTCACATTCGTAATGCAATTCGTTTGTAAACTCGGGGTAGTAAAACGGGGTATGTGCCTGTAACAATGCGCTTTTAGGCTTCATGAAAATGACAGGTTCGTCTGGTATGTCATTTCCAAGTTCCTGGGCATGCGCTACATAGTTACGGCCTACGCAGAATATTTTCATATTCAATAATGGATTTGGTTGATGAAAATCAAATGTTTGGTTTACATGGTCTTAACAGACCGGGTTACATAGGCACATTGAGCATTAAACGCAAATACAAGAAATCTGGTATTTGTGCGAAAATACTGATTCATAGTAATAAATCATAAAGTCACAGTCATTTTGTTATAGTCATTCATGGTATTTGTTATACCCCTGTGCACGAAACTTTCGACTATTTCGGTACAAAGCACGGTTTTCTGAAACACTATGCGTTCTTGTGCAGGTTTCCATTTTCCGAGCACATAATCAGCCTGTTGACCTTTTATATATTCATTCCCGATACCGAACCTGAGTTTTGCATATTGATCGGTTAGTAGGGTGGCTTCAATACTTTTCAATCCGTTATGTCCACCGTGACTACCGGCAGCTCTAATTCGTATTTTTTCCAGTGGCAAAGCGACATCATCGACGATAACGAGGATATTTTCAAGAGAAATATTCTCTTTTTCCTTCCAATAACGCAATGCTTTGCCGCTAAGATTCATATATGTATTAGGTTTAATACAAATGAACATCTTCCCTTTTACTTTGAACTGGCTGACTTCAGCCAGGCGGTCAGCTTCGAAATGATGGTTGTGTTTGGCGGCCAGGGCATCCACCACATCAAATCCGATATTGTGCCTTGTATGATGGTATTCCTCCCCTATGTTTCCGAGGCCGACAATGAGATATTTGTTCATGTAACGAAAATAAAAAAGTCCCGCAACAAAGGCGGGACTCTCAGGTATTTTGACTGTATTATTTTCCTTTTGCAGGAGCAGCCGCTTTCGCCGGAGCCGCAGCCTTTGCAGGTGCAGCAGCTTTTGCAGGTGCAGCGCCACCAGCAGGTGCAGTAGCAGCTTCTTCCTGTTTCAGCTGACGTGTAAGTACAACTGAAGCAAGTGGAATACGTGGTGAGTTAAGAATTTCGAAATGTTCTTCTTTCACATCTTCCACGCGGATGTTACCGTTCAGTTCAAGATTGGTAATATCAACAGTGATAAATTCTTTCAGATACTTTGGGAGTGTTTTTACCTGCAGTGATTTGAGTTTCACGAGCAGTTTACCACCTTCTTTCACACCTTTTGAAACACCGCTGAGCTGTACAGGAAGAGTAGCAATTACTTTCTTGTCCTCAACAAGTTCCATGAGATCAACGTGTGTAAGTTCATCACTTACTGTGTCGAACTGCAGGTCTTTCAGAATGGTTTTGTACTTTTTTCCATCTACCGTTACTTCAGCAAACTGAAATACGGGCGTGTACACGAGTGATTTAAAAGCCGTAGCAGGAGCTGAAAAATTTACTTCTCCTGTACCACCGTAAATTACACCGGGCACGTGTTTCTGAGAGCGAAGTTGGCGGGTGGCTTTTTTCCCGGTTTCGGTCCTCAGTTGTCCTTCGATTGTAATTGTCTTCATTGTCTATGTTTGTTTAAAAATTTCCTTTTTCACATTCTCTCACATTTTCCCTCATTCCCCCACATTCTTATTTGTTCCGCATCTGCGAATGCATAAACAGGCTGGTGATACTCTTGTTTTCAAAAGCATTTCTCAATGCCACTCCAAAAATTTCAGCAACAGACAGCACTTTTATTTTTGAGGAAAGACCTGGCTTAATCGGAATCGTGTCACATACCACCAGTTCTTCCAACACGCTGTTTTCGATATTCGCGTATGCATTGCCGCTGAGCACCGGATGAGTACAAAGCGCTCTAACGCTTCTTGCACCTTTTTCTTTCAGCAGTCCCGCGCTTTTTGCGAGTGTGCCGCCGGTATCACAGATATCATCTATAAGAACTATATCTTTCCCTTCAACATCTCCAATCACCACCATGCTAGAAATCTCATTTGCACGTTTCCTGTGTTTGTCACAGATAACCATGTCTGTGTTGAAGTAACTTGAGATTTCCCTGATGCGGTTTGCGCTTCCCACATCGGGGGCGGCAAAGGTAAGGTTTTCCAGCTTCAGATTCTCTATATAAGGTATAAAAATGGCGGAGCTTTCGAGGTGGTCAACGGGTATGTCAAAATACCCCTGAATCTGCGCTGCGTGCAGGTCCATGGTAATTACCCGGTCTGCTCCTGCGGCGGTAATCATGTTTGCCACCAGTTTGGCCCCGATAGCAACACGGGGTTTGTCTTTACGGTCTTGTCGCGCATAGCCGTAATAAGGTATGACTGCCACCACTTTATAAGCCGAAGCCCTTCTCGCGGCATCAATCATCAGCAGAAGTTCAAGGATATTGTCAGCCGGGGAAAAGGTGCTTTGCACCAGAAAAACGGTTGCGCCGCGTATGCTTTCCTGGAAAAGAGGCTGAAACTCTCCGTCGCTGAATTTCTGGGTGATACATTTACCAAGAGGGGTGCCGTATTGCTCGGCAATCTTTTCTGCCAGGTATTGTGAGCTCGTACCCGAGAAAATCTTTACGGAATTATGCATAAAATGTGCTGTTGGAGCGGCGAAGATAGGCCTTCAATGCAGAAAACCCGGTTTGTACAACAGGGTTTTTTCTACGGTTTTTCAACCGAAGTGCAAATATCTATAAACTGCGAGGTCAGGCGTTAACGCTCAACCGATGCATAAGTCTGCTTCTCAGGAGCTGGCTTGGCTTTCGCTTCAGCAACTGAAGATGCTTTCTTGGGATTGATGGCATAAAAAACGGAGGAACAAACAAAAATTGAGAAGAAAAGCGCTACAGTGTAGATGCCTACACAGAACATGAGGCTTTGGAGCCCGCCCAGGTTGTTGAAGGTTTTACGTTTCATTGGATATGAGATTTAGTTTTCAAAGGATTATTACGGATATCAGTACAACGGAAAATATAATAAAACTATTGTATTAAAACACCGTGTGATTACGAATTCTGGATAAAACTATCTATTTACCTTGAAAGATGCAAGCGCAGAAATACTCGATAAAAGACTGGGCAAAGGATGATCGCCCGCGGGAGAAACTACTGAGTAAATCTCCTAATTCCCTCAGTGATTCGGAGCTCTTAGCCATTCTCATACACCACGGCAGCCGGGAAAAGTCGGCCATTGACCTTGCCCGCGACATCCTGAAGCTCGGCAAAAACAACCTTGACGAACTCGGCCGGCTCGAGGTACAGGATTTAATGACCATCAAGGGCATTGGAGAAGCCAAGGCGGTGGCCATTGCCGCCGCGCTGGAACTGGGTCGTCGCCGCCAATCCACCTCCTTCCTCGAAAAGCCCATCATCCGTGCCAGTCTCGATATGGGCGTCTATCTGCAAAACCTTCTGAAAGACTACACCCATGAGGTTTTCGCCGTCATTTTCCTCAACCAGGCCAATAAAATCAATCATTTCGAAATCATCAGTTCCGGCGGCATCACCGGCACGGTCGCCGATCCTCGGATCATCCTCCGCAAAGCCCTGCAGGTAGAAGCCGTAAAGCTGGTCCTCTGCCACAACCATCCCTCCGGCAATCTGAAACCGAGTCGCGCCGATGAGGACCTCACCAAAAAGATCCACAATGCGGCTTTGTTTTTCGACATCCGCGTTTTAGATCATATTATAGTTAGTTCGGAGGGGTATTTTAGTTTTGCGGATGAGGGATTGTTATAGTGGAAAGTGGAGAGTTAGAAGTGGAAAGGAGAGAAGTTAATAGTAGAAAGTTAGAAGTTAGAAAGTAAAAAGTTATACGCAGATTAATAGTTTAAAGCGAATTGTGATGACGAAAATTAATACTTTGGAAGACTTACTTGTTTGGCAGAAGGCGAGGATTCTTTGTAAAGAGATACATCTATTGATAAAAGCTGGAGCGTTCTCTGCTGATCAAAAATTATTGGATCAGATAAATCGCTCATCTTCTTCCATTATGGATAATCTGGCGGAGGGTTTCGGGAGGCAAGGCCTTGGAGAGTTTCTAAATTACATAAGAATTGCTTTGGGTTCTGCAGTTGAAGTGAAATCACAACTATACCGCTCTATCGACCGCAATTACATATCGTCAGAACGCTTTACCCACCTGCTCGGCTTAACGGAAGAAATAATAAAGATGTCCTATGGTCTAAAAAAGAAAATTATTGAAAATTCAGCTGAAAGAAAAAGCAACTAATCGCTTTAAACTTTCTACTCTTAACTTCTCTCCTTTTAACTTCTAACTTTCTAACTTTCTACTTCCCTCCTTTCCACTTCTAACTTTCTACTATTAACTTCTCTTTCCACTTCTAACTTTAAACTTTCAACTAACTCAAGCGTGCGCCGTCGGCCCGCCAAAATTCATCGGGAACTCGATCATTTCCTGATCTTTTATTTCACCGTGGGCTTCTTCGAAGCGGTGGATATTGTCTTCAA